>NZ_JBLIYY010000003.1:0-262027 GCF_057480965.1 Acinetobacter sp. P37
ATATCGTAATCGAGGAAAAAGACTGGGCTTAAGATTCAATTTAATTGCGGGAATCTATAATTTAGAGCTGAGCAAAAAATGAATTATGAAAGAAGTCTAATCACTGTATATTTTGTTTCAAGACATTATTTTGATATTCATTCAAGAATTTTGCATATAAAAAAAGGATGCTTAATGCATCCTTTTTAATTCATCACACCATCATTACTTAAATGTTTTGAATCGTTCTTCATCTGCAATAAAGGTTTTTTCGCCTGCAGGCGCTTCAATCGAACCGAAAACAAGTTGTGCACGTAGTTTCCATTGATCTGGCACATCAAATGCCGCAGCTGTTTCAGCATCAACAATTGGATTGTAATGTTGCAATGATGCACCGATATTTTTTTCAGCCAAAGCCGTCCAAGTAGCAAATTGAGCAATCGCTGTTGAGTGTTCAGACCATACTGGGAAATTATCTGCATAAAGTGCAAATTGTTCTTGGAGAGCTTTTACTACAGCCTGATCTTCATAAAATAATGCTGTACCAAAACCTGCTGCAAAACTATTAATCTTGCCATTGGTTCCTTCAAATGCATCTGCAGGTACAATTTTACGTAAAGTTTCACGTACGATATTCCAGAATTTTTGATGTGCATCACCAAACAGAATAACGACACGAGACGTTTGAGAGTTAAATGATGACGGACTTAAACGTACAGCATTTTTAATGGTTTGCTCAATTTCATCTTGCGATAAACTCACGTTATTACCAATAGAATAGATTGTGCGACGTTGTTCGATTTGATTCAAGAATGACATTACAAGACCTCTTTTTATTTTCAATTAGCTGACTAAGTTGAGATTTATAATAGGTGATGTTTTTAACAGTTGCATGACTATATTTACAACATTGTGTCTTATTTCTAGAACAATCAGTTGCAAGCATCTAAATACCTACAACCCACTTACATTCAGATTTTGGTTTCACTGTCTTTAGTACGGCAGAAATCAAAGCAACATACAGAACATAGAAATTACTCATAAATTCTAAACTGATCTTGATCTTCTGGTTCTAAGCGTTCAGGCGCTTGGCCTTCAATTGAACCAAAGACCAACTGCGCACGTAGCAGCCATTGTCTTGAAATATCAAAGTGTTCGGCAACAGCATAATCAATGTGTGGATTATAGTGCTGTAAACATGCGCCTAGACCTGCATCTGCGATCGAAGTCCATACTGCGAATTGGGCCATGCCAGACGTTTGCTCCGACCACACTGGAAAATCTTCTGCACTTAATGGCACTTTCTTTTGTAATTGTTGAATCACAGCTTGATCTTCATAGAAAAGTACAGTTCCCAGGCCAGCTGCACATTGATCTATTTTGAGCGCCACACCTTCAAAAATATAACTCGCAACATTCTTGCGTTGTACGTCTTTTACAATGTCCCAAAATTTTTGATGAGATTCGCCAAATAAAACCACAATACGTGTGCTTTGCGAATTATATGCAGATGGACAACTTCTTACAGACTCTTGAATCAGTTCCGCCAAATAAGCCTGACTATAATGTACCTTCTTTCCAAGCTCGTAAATACTGCGACGTTTCTTTAGTTGGTCGACAAATGACGCTTCTACTTCTTGGTCAGTATTTTTCTTTTTTAATTTAAAATCTTTAGTGATATCCGCAGTCAATACATGACCAATTTTATCGAGTAACGCCACCCTAAACACCCCAAAGCAATTTTTATATATAAACAACAATTCCTTACTTATTCTAAGGGTTTATTAGGCTGAATTTTGACTATGATTTATTCACATGTTGCTTTTTAAATCAATCAGTAAGCTCAAAAACAAAAAACTCCGCATTTTGCGGAGTTTATGTGACATTTAACGCATTTTATTTATCAGTTTCAAATAATGCTGCGACAAATGATTTAGCTGAGAATGGACGCAAGTCATCAATTTTCTCACCTACACCAATAAAACGAATTGGCACATGGGTACGGCTTGCAATATTGAATAACACACCACCTTTTGCTGTACCATCAAGCTTAGTAATGGTTAGACCTGTAAGCCCTACTGCCTCATCAAACATTTCAACTTGGTTAATGGCATTTTGACCTGTGCCTGCATCTACCACTAACATCACTTCATGCGGAGCTGTAGCATCAATTTTTTGCATTACACGTTTTACTTTAGACAACTCTTGCATTAGATGTCCTTTGTTATGTAAACGACCTGCGGTGTCTGCAATCAGCACGTCTACGCCTTTTGCACGAGCACTTTCAAATGCATCAAAAATAACTGAAGCAGAATCTGCACCATGACCTTGAGCCACAACGGCAATATTATTACGTTCACCCCAAATTTGTAATTGTTCTGTGGCTGCTGCACGGAATGTATCACCAGCAGCCAACATTACTTTTTTACCTTCACCTTGTAAGCGTTTCGCTAATTTACCAATCGTGGTGGTTTTACCCACACCATTCACACCAACAACCAAAATCACATACGGATTTTTATTGCTGTCGATATGTAGCGGTTTAACACGTGGTGCAAGTAATGCCACCAGTTCTTCTTGAAGCGCTTTATATAAAGAGTGCGAGTAAATTAAATCGCCACGTTCAGTACGTTCAGTTAAGTTCGCAATAATCGTTTTGGTTGCATCGACACCAATGTCAGCAACCAAAAGTTGCTCTTCAACTTCCTCTAAAAGTTCATCGTCAATTTCCTTCCCACCGATCAGGATATTCACCATGCCGTCTGCAAAGTTCTTACGTGACTTTGCTAGACCTTCTTTCATACGACTAAAGAAGCCGCCTTTCACCTTCGAGTCTTCAGTTTTTGACTCTGTTTCTTGTAATGGTGCAGCAACTTCTTGCTGTACTTTCGGTGTCTCGATAATCGGCACATTTACCGCAGGTAAACTCGGTAGCGTGACATCGTCATCACCGATATCAGCATCAATCAAAAATTTATTCTGCCCATGAGATTGCTGTTGCATGCCGAATCCTTGAAAAGCACTGCGTTAAAAAAACCGATTCTATCATAAGTTATCTTAAATTGAGTCGCTACACGCCTGTCAGAGCGAAGCACACTAAAAAACAACATGTTGAACTTGCAATCAAAATTAACTTTAGGAAAACTAGATAGCTATAAAATGCATTTTAATGGATTCCTTTGTGTCCCATAAAAACAGATTTTCTCCTTATTTTTTTAAAACTTTATTTCGCTCTGCGCTTCCTATCTGTGTCATCAGCAGTTGCCTTTGGTCTGCACCCAATCTACATGCAGACACACGTACCCAATTAACACGTAGCACCTTTGAAACCACCCTTAAAAATGGTTTAAAGGTCATTATCCGTGAAGACCACCGTGCGCCGATGGTAATGACCCATATTTGGTACCGTGTGGGTAGTAGTGATGAGTCGGGCAATCTATTAGGGATCTCCCACGCGCTCGAACATATGATGTTTAAAGGAACCACCAAAGTTCCTAATGATGAATTTACACGTCTCAGCCGTATCTATGGCGGCAGCATCAACGCTGCAACCTTTACCAATTACACCAATTATTATCAGTTGTATCCTAAAGCCTACTTCCCTATGGCGCTGGAGCTCGAAGCGGATCGTATGAGTAATTTACGATTGCAACAACAAGATTTCGAGCCTGAAATTAAAGTGGTTATGGAAGAACGCAGACAGCGTACAGATGATAACCCTCGTTCTTTGGCTTATGAACGTTTCAAATGGATCTCTTATCCAACCAGTCACTATCGTCAACCCGTCATTGGACACATGAAAAATCTGCAAAACATCAAATTAGCTGATTTAAAACAGTGGTATAAAGATTGGTATACCCCAAACAACGCCATTTTGGTGATTGTCGGTGATGTCGATGCCGAAGCAGCAATACGTCAAGTTCAAAAATACTTTGGTGATATTCCATCACGTAAAACACCTGATCGTAACGATGTGATGGAATTCGAGCGTGTGGGCTATCGTCATATGGAACTAAATTTACCCGTACAAGTGCCCAATTTGTATATGGCGTGGAATGTACGCTCACTAGCTACCGCAAAAAACCCACAAGATGCTTATGCTCTCAATATTATTCGCAATATTTTAGACAGCGGCATCTCATCGCGCCTACAAGACAAACTGGTACGCGATAGAAAATTACTTACTGCTGTAAGTGTTTCTTATGATCCATACAATCGTGGAGACAGCTTGTTTACCATTTCAGCACTCCCTGCCGATGGCGTCAAAATGGAACAAGCGCAAAAAGCGATACAAGATGAAATCGACACTTTAAAAACAGAATTAGTCAAAACACCTGAAGTTGAACGTATCACCACACGTTTTGTCTCCAATTTAGTCTATAACCAAGATGACATCAGCAGCCAAGCCAAGACGATCGGTAACTTAGAAGTCAATGGGCTCAGTTTCAGGCTAATGGACGAATTACCAAAACTATATGAAAACGTCAGCGCACAAGATATTCAACGTGTCGCAAATGCGTATTTTGTCAAAGAAAATTTAAGCACCATGTATCTGCTTCCAGAACAGACGGAGGTTCCAACAACCTCAAATAAAGCAGATCAAACTACAAAACCAGCTCAAACGGAAGTTGTTACTCCAGAGCAACAGACTAACTCAACCCAAAACACAGAAAGCGTCTTGTAAGGATTAGTGATGACTATTACGAAAATTTTATCTCTAAGCTTACTCACTGCGTTTGGCTCACTCCTCCATGCAGAAACTTATACGGAAAATGTTCCCGACCTCAACGATAATCCGAGCCAATTACAATCTATCCCCATGCTGCAAAGTTTAAAGAATTTACAGATTGATAAAGACTACCGTGCTCCGCTTGTTCAAGTGCTGAAAAACCGAAATGGCGTAAATAGCCTGTTTGTTGAATCACAAGATCTACCTATGGTGGATATTCAACTGACCTTTAATGCAGGTTCTGCTCGTGATGAAGAAGTCGGAAAAGGCTTGTATGGTGTAGCAAACATGGCTGCACGTTTAATAGATGAAGGCACAGAAAAATACAATGCAACACAAATTGCCTCAGTTTTTGACCAAACAGGTGCTCAATTTAGCGTACAAGCACATCGAGATATGTTTGTCGTTCGGCTACGCGTATTGTCAGACCCTAAAAAATTAGAACCTGCTTTAAGTATGATGATGGATGTGATTAAAAATGCGACTTTTAAAAACTCCAGTCTCAACTTAGCACTCAGCAATAACCAAGCTGGTCAGAAACAACTCCAAGAAAGCCCAAGTCGCTTAATGAATATTCGTTTCTATCGGGCTGTATACGGCACACACCCATATGCAGAACCGATTACTGGAACCAATGGCAGTATCAAAAAAATCACCCCTGACATTTTAAAGAAGTTTCGTAATCAATTTTTAGTTGCTCAAAACATGAATATTGCCATTACAGGCAAACTCAGCAAAAAAGAAGCACAAAACCTTGCAGAACGTATTTCCGGAAACTTAAACCAAGGTGAAAAAGCTAAGGCACTTGCACAACCAGAAGAAAAACAAGGGTTTGATATCATCCATCTTCCCTACAATTCCACCCAAGCCAACGTCATGTTTGGACATTTAGGAGCGACACGTGATAACAAAGATCGATTAGCCCTAGAAGTAGCTAATCGAATGTTTGGTGGTGGAGGTTTTAACTCGGTCCTCATGCAAGAGCTTCGCGTTAAACGTGGCTATACTTATGGTGCCTATAGTGCATTTAGCTTTAGCCAAGCACCCGGTATCTTTAGTTTTAGCTATGGAACACGTCAAGATCAGCTGATAGATAGTATTCAAGTGGCACATAAGGCTTTTAATGATTTTGTCAAAATGCCTATTGATCAAAAACAAATGGAAGAAACCAAAGCAGGTATGCTGCGTGCTTTTCCAAATAATTACAGCAGTAATGCAACAATCAATGCACAGCTTGGTCTATTGGGGTTTTATCAACAAGATCCAGATTATTTGACCCAGTACCCTAAATTATTGGAAAAAATAACTGTAGCTGATGTACAAAATGCGGTTCGTACTTACATGCACCCTGAAAATATGACGGTGATTGTGGTGAGCAAAACCTTAGATAAAAATGAAGTACAGCAGATATTAGAGGATAATGCACAAGCAACTCCAACCAAGATAATCCCTGCAACTAAGGCTGTTCCTCTGCCAAAGCCGGAAGTTGATGTGCCCGCACAGATTCCATCTGATAAGCATGCATCAATTTAAGATAAGCACCCACACGAATGCGATCTTGCTGTCTCAGCAGCATCGCCATTTCCTGTGTTTCAGGATAACTTTGCTGCAACGCAAGTCGTGACACGTTTTGGTATTGCTGTACAGAAATAGGACGATATAAGGCAATCACAGCCAATACCAAAATCACCACGATCATGACTGAAACAAAGATATTATAAATTTGCTCTAGCTGTATTTTAGATTTGAATTGAATAATTTTTTCTAAATCAATAGTCATACACTACCTCAGGTTCAAAGTAGTGTATGGCTGACGTTCAAGAAGTTCAAGTCACAGCGCTTAAAACTGCATCAGTCCACTGTTTCAGTCTGTGAGTTAGCTAAACAATTTAATGAATAATGGTACGTATCACCGCAAAATAAAGAATCAATGCAATAATCGCCAAAACGATAAATACTGCAAAAATACTCATTCCACCCTCTGCATGCGCAGGATGTAAATCATCATCATCGGCGATTTTGAGTAATTCGCCATTATATGCATTGTAAAATTCTAAGCGCTGTGCCTTATCTAAATCCCGTGTGAAATCATATACACGTTTGCGCTGTGCCAAACCAAAATCCCCTAAATGAATTTCTTGATGAAAAATTGCTTCATCAAGATTGCGACGATGTAGATGTGCCAACTCCACAATTTGCGCTAATGTCGGAGGATAATCTAAAGTTAAACCGTCTAAAACTCTTGTCATTTACTTCTCCTTATTATCTACAACTTCTTATGATAGTATTTTACTCACGAAAACAATTGTCCATTGTTTAATCATGTAAACTATAGCAAATTAGAAATATTTACGTGAATAGTTGACAATTCAAGATAATTGTAATATTAGTTTAATAATACTTAGTTAAATTAGTTAATAGGGCTAAAGAATGAGCCCTTAATGATCATAATTAGAATAAGGAGTTAAATATGATTCAACAATTCTCTCAACATGAACTCGAACATGTATACGCAAATGCGGTAAACACAATTCAATCTCAAATGAACTTCAGCGATGCAGTTCATGAATTGGAAGATGCAGCTCGTGCTGGACATGGTAAAGCAGCGTTATTTTTGGCTGAACTTTATTATCAAGGCTTCCGCGTAGAACGTGACTCACTCAAAGCGCAATATTGGCAGAACATGGCCACCTTGCAAGCATAACAAAACGTCACTAAGGTGGCGTTTTTTACACCCTTCAACTTTTAACTACATAAATTCTTACAATCAAGTTCAAAGCTTACACAGCTTTTTCATAAGAATTTCCTACAATAGGAGCAACATCAACAACACGCTGCATATGATGTCTAAATTAAAGCAATATAAACCTATTCCAAAAGATTTATTTTTCAAAATTAGTATTTTAAAAACCATGATGTACTGTGGAGTCCTTTGGGGTCTCTACCACCAACAAGGTTGGGCAATGACCAGCGATCAAGATCATATTATCTTCCCGTTTTGGCTAAATGGCATTCAAGCGCATAAATATGCCAAAAAGCATTGGCCCAACTACACTCCACGACGCATTACACCAGAGGATTTTGAGGCATCGCTATTACCGACATTAACACGCCTTAAAGTCATCCCTGCGTTGCATAGCTCTAGCCACATCCGTCTCAAGCTCACAACATCGCAAATGCGTTTATTCTTTTTTAATAATGACAAAATACAAATCGCATAAAACCCTCAGTGCATGTTTTGACCTAAGCATGCACTGAAAAATATTTGCTTTTTTCAATTTTCGCGCTAATTTAAATTAAACAAAAACTACTATAAAGGAATGAAAATATGACTACAGTTGCCCAAGTACTTAAAGACAAAGCTTTTCAAGAAATCTACACCATCACTCCAGATGCGACTGTACTCGAAGCCATTTCCCTGATGGCACAAAAAGGCATTGGTGCCCTCGTTGTGACCCATGAAGGCACAGTCGTTGGTATTTTGTCTGAGCGTGACTACACACGTAAAATCGCCCTGATGGAAAGAACTTCTTTCGATACCTCTGTCAGCGAGATTATGACGGGAAGTGTCATCACTGTCACAAGTGCAGCGACTGTCGAAGAATGTTTAGAACTCATGACAGATCGCCATTTACGTCATTTACCTGTCGTTGAGGAACAGAAATTAACTGGCTTAATCTCCATCGGCGACCTTGTAAAAGCAGCAATGGATGATCAACGCAAACTGATCGAACAACTTCAACAATATATTTCTGGCTAAACTCAAAAATCCCCCTTGATAAGCTTTAAGGGGGAATTCCAAATATCAATAATTTATATAACTCACATTTTGTAATGACATAAACATTACAAATTAATTACTTTTCTCAATTTCCTTTCTTATGTTTGAATCCGCTTTAGATAAATTAGACCAACTAGATGCCATCATTTTAGAATTAGAACGCTTAATGTTATCGATGAAAGACGATGAACTGCTGCAATACCACCGACGTACGATCAATTTTGAGATTGCTTCTGCTGTCGCTGAAATTTTAGATGCAAAGGCAATTATTTATGCGCTACATCCAGAGTTAATTCCAATTACATCAAGCGTTAACCACACTTTTTATAAAAATTATGTCAAAAAAAATATCCCAGTTAAAAACTGGGATACTTCGAATATAGATCGGCCTATACAACTGCAAAAGATTTTTGCACCATCAACAGATGATGAGCAGCTTAGTCTTTTTTAATGGCAGTAATTAATTTAAACCTAATTTTTCAGCCACATAGTCTGAGTCTTTATCGCCACGGCCTGAAACGTTAACCACAATCTTCACATCTTTGGCAAGTTTTGGTGCTTCACGAATTGCCCAAGCAACCGCATGTGAACTTTCTAGTGCAGGAACAATACCTTCCACACGTGAAAGCGCTATAAATGCATCTAAACATTCTTGGTCTGTCGCTGTTGTATATTCAACACGGCCTAGGTCTTTTAACAAGCTATGTTGTGGCCCCACTCCTGGATAATCCAAACCCGATGCAATTGAATGCACTGGTAATGGTTCACCCTGTTCATCTTCAAGGACATAACATGCCATGCCATGAATTTGACTTGGCTTACCCAGTGTCAATGTTGCAGAATGCATATTGGTATTTAAACCATGACCTGCAGGCTCTACGCCTACAAGTTTTACATCGGAGTCATTCAGGAATGCTGTAAATGCACCAACAGCATTGGATCCACCACCCACGCATGCAACGACATAGTCAGGATTTGCACCAAATCGATCATTGGCTTGAACTTTAATTTCATCACCAATAATTGACTGGAAGTCACGAACCATTTTCGGGAATGGGTGTGGGCCAACCACTGAACCAATCGCATAAATAAAATTGGTTGGATCTTTTAAGTATTCTTCAAAAGCGCTATCTACTGCATCTTTAAGCGTAGCTGTCCCACGAGTGACAGAGATTAGGTTGGCACCTAAAATCTTCATTTTCACTACGTTTGGATGTTCTTTTTCAATATCCACTTGCCCCATGTGAATTTCACATGGAATGCCCACTAAGGCACAAGCCGTTGCCAATGCTACACCATGCTGACCTGCGCCGGTTTCAGCAATCACTTTGGTTTTACCCATGTATTTTGCTAATAAGGCTTCGCCAAGGCAGTGGTTAATTTTATGCGCGCCAGTATGGTTGAGGTCTTCACGCTTGAGGTAGATTTGTGCACCACCTAATTTGTCAGACAAGCGCTTCGCATAAAACAATGGGCTTGGACGTCCAACATAGTGCGCAAACAACTCTTTCAATTCATTTTGAAATTCTTCTGTATGACGAATTTGCTCATAAGCAACATTAATGTCATCCATTGCCTGTTTTAAATCTGGTGGAATGAACTGCCCACCGTATTCACCGAAGAAACCTTCTTCATTAGGTAATGCGATACCATTAATTTGATGATCCATCATATTTCCTTCATGTTGTATGCAAAACAAAGACTTTTAAATACTATCCAATTTTGAAAATAAGAAACAATGCAAAATTGGTGTAAGTAATATAAACATCATTGATAAGAAAAAGTATCGTTTTTTAAAGCTTTAGCGCGCTAAATATTTCGTCATATCTTCCACACCTTTTAGAGTCATCGGGAACATATGATCTTCAAAGATGTGTTTTATCGCAGCTATGGTTTGGGTGTAATGCCAATAACTTTCTTCTTCGGGGTTTAACCATGCTGTTTTATCAAAATGATTGCGTAAGCGCTGTAACCACACCTGACCCGCTTCATCATTCATATACTCCACAGAACCACCTACAGAGTTCAACTCATACGGTGCCATACTTGCATCACCGACCACGATGACGCGGTAATCTCGCCCATAGGTATTGAATAGATCCCAAGTATTCATACGCGTGCTTGAACGGCGAATATTATCTTTCCACACATAGTCATATAAACAGTTATGGAAATAGAAATACTCTAAGGTTTTAAATTCAGTTTTAGCCGCGGTAAAGAGCTTCTCACATTGGGCAATATGTGAATCCATCGAGCCCCCAACATCAAACAGCATCAAGACTTTAATGCGGTTACGTCGTTCAGGAACCAACTGCACATCCAAAATTCCTTGTTTGGCTGTTTCACGAATGGTTCCGTCGATATCTAGCTCTTCTGCTGCACCTTGGCGGGCAAATTTACGCAAACGACGCAAAGCCATCTGCATCTGACGACTTCCGAGAATCTGCTCATCATCTAGGTTTCGGTATTGTCGTTGTTCCCACACTTTCACCGCAGATCGTTTACGACCAGGCCCACCGATACGCACACCTTCAGGATGGTCACCATAGGCACCAAAGGGCGAGGTACCGCCCGTACCTATCATCCGATTACCACCTTGATGCTTTTTATGCTGCTCGCGCAAACGCTCTTCAAGCATTTTCATCAGTTCTTCTAATGATCCAGCTTTTTTTAGTTCTTCTCGTTGTTCTGGTGTCAAATGCTTTTCGATGAGCTCTAGATCAAACCAATCCTTTGGCAGTTTATGCACCTGATTTAATAGCTCATCTAAATCAAAGGTAGCAATACCGTCAAAATAATCTTTCATTGCACGGTCGAACTTATCAAAGTAACGCTCATCTTTGACCATGACGGTTTTTGCAAGCTGATAAAATTCATTTTGATCTGCAAAGACTAGCCCTGCTGCCACTGCTTGGTTCAAGTCAATCAATTCACGAGTTGAAACAGGAACACCGTATTTTCGAAGGGTATAAAACAATCGCACAAACATAGGCGAATAAAATCCAATAAAAAATTAAATATCAGGAGGTCAAATCCAGTGTGAATGCATGTGATCTTGTTATTTCATCTGCAACTGAGTCTTGCCTTACATCCACCATTATGAAAAATTGATCCCTACAAGTAAAGCCAAAAGCTTGTTCTGCGTGTTCATATACGTTGCCCTACTATCCAAAGAAACACATATAGCATGATTTATTCGCAAGTCGCATTTCTATTGTTAAGCGATTGTTTAAGAGTTTCATATTTGTGCTGAACATTGAGGCGATCTTGCTGCAAATGTTCAATAGATACGATTTTATGAAAACCTTGATGGTTTCTATAGCGGTTAAAGTCACTTAGATTCAAGATCACAAAATCATAGTATTTTAGCTCAAGTTGCAGCACAGGCCTTTTGCTGAATGGCCGTTTGAGCTGCGAGATGATCTGATTGATCAATGAGCTTTTCTTTAAGTTGATGTTCTGCAACTTGCGCCCAATACGCATCCTGGAGTAGCTGTTGATGCTGCTGTTCAAACTGAGCATCATCCATCGCATAGCTATACCCAGATAAATACAAGCTCGCAGCCAACAAAAGTACAGTCGGCTTTAATCTCCTAGGTACAGCTATGTGTACACGAGATACGTATGCATTTGTCTGCATAATTCACCTTTATATTTTTTAATGCTCAAAATAAAAGCCGGATAACCGGCTTTTAAATCTTTTAAAGAATTGATATCAATTAACGACGTGACATAAATGCTAGACGCTCAAGTAATTGCACATCTTGTTCATTCTTAATCAAGGCACCATAAAGCGGTGGAATTGATTTTGATTTATCTGTATTGCGTAAAATATCTTCTGGCATATCATCCGCCATCAGCAAACTCAACCAATCAATCAACTCAGAGGTTGAAGGTGGTTTCTTTAAACCCGGAACTTGACGTAATTTAAAGAAGATTTGTAGTGCTTCGGAAACCAAGGTATTTGAAATATTTTCAAAATGCACATCGATGATTTCACGCATGGTTGCTTCGTCCGGGAATTCAATATAATGGAAGAAACAACGACGCAAAAAGGCATCTGGAAGTTCTTTTTCATTATTTGAAGTAATGATCACGATTGGACGTTGTGTTGCCGTAATCGTTTCACCCGTCTCATACACAAAGAAGGACATTTTATCGAGTTCATGCAGCAAATCATTAGGGAATTCGATATCTGCTTTATCAATCTCGTCAATTAGAAGTACACAACGTTCTTCACTGGTGAACGCTTCCCAAAGCTTACCCGGCTTAATATAGTTTTTGATGTCATAAACACGGTCATCGCCCAACTGACTATCACGCAGACGAGATACGGCGTCGTACTCGTACAAACCTTGTTGAGCCTTGGTCGTTGATTTGATATGCCACGTAATGAGCTTAAGCCCTAAGCTTTCAGCCACTTGTTCGGCTAAAAGTGTCTTACCTGTCCCCGGCTCACCTTTAACCAAAAGTGGCTTTTGCAATGAACGTGCAGCTTTTACTGCAAGTTTTAAGCTATCGGTCGCAATATATTGATCTGTACCAGTAAATTGTTGAGTTTCAACAGACATGACATAACCTTATTTTTTTATTTAAAGCGGTGAAATTTTCTTGTTTACAACGTGCTGTGGTTTCGCTGCATTGTATTTGGTCCAAAAATAACCGAGGACTAAACCAATACCCACCACAAAGAGAATCAGCGATAGATTCAACCAAACCAATGGCTGATCTTTTGTTAATACACCAAAAATCAAACCAAAAATCGCAGGTGCGATTGCTGCATTTGAACCTTCAGAAACGGTTGGTGTTAATAAAATAGCAAATACGATAAGCCAACCAATGGCACCGATCGTTTTGGGTAAGCGCTTCATCAGCCCATACCAACACAACAAAGCAATTACAGCCCCACCTAGGTAAACCGTAATTGCAATACTGCTTTCAGGAATTGAGTCCAATACCGATACTACACCATTCATTTTCACAACTCCTGAATTAACTTAAGCGCCGCGCAAGCCTTCTGGCTCAACCGCATTTGGGTCAATTAAACCTTCTGGAGGCATTTGAATAAAGAACCCTTTTGTTTCAATTGAATCTATGACATGCAATACGTTCACACGTGCAAGTTTGCGTGATTCACTAAGTTCTAGATCCATGACAAATGTGGCACGACCAAACGCTGTACGTAAAGCATCAGGCATTACTGCAAGCGGATCTGTCGCTTCAGTTTCGTTTTCATTAACTTCAGGACGAGCAATATAAAGATACATTTCATCTTTTTTGCTCGATTTGTAGATAGAACAGTACATAATTGAATCAATACTCATTAAACGCAAGGCAAAGGATACATCAAAAAAAAGACTGATACATTAGTGTTTATTAACGCATCAGTCGTGAATTTGTATAAGTGATAGTTCTTTAATCAATCAGAACTTATTCCATCACTTTCATTTGACCAGAAAGATAGCTTTCATCGGCATGCAGTACTTCAATTAAAGGCTTCGTCAGCAAATCATAGCGCCAGCCCAACAAATAGCTCGGTAAATCTTGTTCATCATTATGAAAAACCACATGCTGATACAAAGCATTTAACCATTTTTTACGCATTAAAACTTCTTTAGGCACAGAGGTTTCTTGTACTGCACGCTGAATGACTGTATCGACGCGCGAACCAATATCCTGAGACGAATGACGAATTGGACGTGCCATACGCAGCGGCCATTCAGCTTGTTCTGGTAAAAACTTCAACAAATCTAAAATAATTTTACCATGCTCACGCACAATGTTCGGACGAATATCTTTCACCGCACTCAATTGAAAATTATTTTTTGGATTTTTTTCTACCATATCAATGATGGTTGAGTTTTTAAGAATAAAGCTACGTGGCTGATTTAAGGCTTTCACCATTTGCTCACGCCAAACGGCCAATTGCTGAATTTGCATGAGCTGACGACGTGAATGTCGATAATTACCAATATCGTGATACAGCATATGGATCGGCGTTTCAGTGCCAATTTCATAAGTTAAATTTTTGCAGTCCTCAAGCACACAATTTAATAAACTTTTCGCAGCCAACTCATTTTGAATCGTATGGCTTAAATTCATTAAATAATGTACATCATTCGCTGCATAGTTCAATTGCTCGGCACTGAGTGGACGAGCCAACCAATCTGAACGTGTCTGATCTTTATCTATATCTACATCGAGCATAGTTTTTAAGGCATTTTGATAGCTGACTTGTAAGCCATGCCCTAAAAATGACATCCCAACTTGGGTATCAAAGACATTTTCTAAAGACTTATGCTGTGCATAGTGATAAATCAGGTCGATATCTTCACTACAAGCATGAAAAATGTTTTGCTGAGCCGCAAATAATTTTTGCCAGAATTGGGTTAAATCGAGGGTTGTACCATCAAGTAAATACACCTGATTTTGTACATTAATTTGGAAAAGTCCAAGTTTGGGCCACAGGGTATCTACTTTTATAAACTCGGTGTCGAGTCCGTAAATCGAGCTTTGGTCCATAAGATTTAAAACGCAATTTAAATCTGGCTGATTTTGAATGAATTGATACATAAGTTGCTGAGTCTAAATTTAGATGCTCTATGAGCTTATATTAACTGATATATATTATTTATCTATAAGGAAAAACGTTATTTTAGTGACTTATTTCCTTTAATTGGCTTTTTTATTCATTGTAAACAAAAACTTTAATCGTTATTAAGTATAAATAATTAAGTGAAAATTATACAAAGCGAAACGAGTTTCGCTCTATAGTTACTTCATTCGCATTCGGTTATGCACGGCCTGACTTAAAGTATGACTATCCACATATTCAAGCTCACCACCCTGTGGTACTCCCTGTGCAATACGGGTCATTTGTATTGGTAAATGTTTAGTCGCTTCAACCAAATAATGTGCTGTCGCTTGACCTTCAACCGTTGCATTGGTCGCCAAGATCACTTCCTGCACTTTACCATCACTTAGTCGTTGAATTAAATATGGGATACCAATTTCGTCGGGGCCAATACCATCGAGTGGCGACAAATGCCCACCCAATACATGATATTTCCCTCTAAAACTGCCACTTTGCTCGATTGCCATGACATCTGCAGGAGATTCAACCACACAAAGCAGTTGATCATCACGTTCTGACGAGACGCATATGTTGCATACCTCATCTTCAGTCAATGAATGGCAAATGGAACATTCATGAATATAGTTGGTTGCTTCAGTCAAGGCATGTGCCAGACCAACAGCGCCTTCCCTATTTTTCATGATTAAGTGCAGTGCCATTCGTTGAGCCGACTTTGGCCCAACGCTTGGTAAAATACGCAATGCCTGTACAAGTTGATCAAAACGATCACTAAACATTTAACGTATTCCTTAGAATAAACCTGAAAGACCTGGTGGAAGACCCATACCAGAGTTTGCAGATTTCAGTTTTTCTTCTGAAATCGCTTCAGCTTGACGTGAAGCATCATTCATTGCTGCTGCAATTAAGTCTTCAATCATATCTGCATCATCTTGAAGTAGTTCAGGATTGATTTCGATACGTTTCACTACATGACGTGCAGTCATAGTAACTTTAACCAGACCACCACCTGCTTCAGCGTGAACTTCAACTTGTGCAAGCTCTTCCTTGGCTTTTTTAATGTTGCTCTCTACTTCTTTTTGCATGCGTTGAGCTTGCTGCATGAGCATATTAATGTTCATAAAAATCTCCGAACAAAACTGATGAATTCACTTTAGATAAGATCTAAACCGCGTGAAAGATCGCGAATAATATCATTAATATCCTCTAAACCAACAGATACGCGAATTAAACCTTCGCTAATCCCTGCTGCTTTTTTCGCTTCTGCTGACATTCTGCCATGAGAAGTCGTTGCAGGATGGGTAATTGTTGACTTTACATCACCCAAGTTACTTGTAATAGAAAGGAACTTGGTATTATCAATCACAGTCCAAGCACCTTCACGTTCGCCTTTGGCAACAAACGACACAACTCCGCCAAAGCCTTTTTGTTGTTTTTTCGCCAACTCATGACCTTCGTGATTTGGAAGTCCCGCATAGTACACTTTTTCAACTTTCGGGTGTGCATCTAACCATTCAGCTAAAGTTTGAGCACTTGCACAGTGGGCTTTCATACGTAAGCTTAAAGTTTCTAGGCCTTTCAGGAAGATCCATGCATTGAATGGACTCATCGAGTTACCCAGTGTACGAATAACACCTGTAATCTCTTCCATCAATTTTGCACTACCTACAACAGCACCACCGAGCGCACGACCTTGTCCATCAATGTATTTAGTTGATGAATAAATCACGAGGTCCGCACCAAATTTAATCGGTTGCTGTAACACCGGTGTACAGAAAGTATTATCGACTGCAAATAATGCCCCATGCGCATGTGCAATATCAGCAATGGCTTGTAAATCCCCTACTTGAGCTAATGGGTTTGACGGTGTTTCAATAAACAATAAGCGTGTCGTTGGACGAATCGCTTGTTTCCAAGCATCTAAATCTTCCAAATCAACAAAAGTAACGTCAACGCCAAATTTGATGACATATTTTTCAAACAGAGAAATGATCGAACCAAAGACAGCACGTGAACACACCACATGATCACCAGCTTTCAAATATGCCAAAGTGATCGCGTGTACGCCCGCCATACCTGAACTTGTCGCAACAGCGGCTTCAGCACCATCCAAAACAGCTAAACGTTTTTCGAACGCTTGTACAGTTGGATTGGTATAACGTGAATAGGTATTGCCTTCAATTTGACCTGAAAATTTTGCTGCGGCATCTGCTGCACTTTCACAAACAAATGATGAAGTCAGGAAAATTGGCTCACTATGTTCACCCTCAAAAGTACGAGTATGACCTGTACGAATCGCTAAAGTCTCTAATTGATATTCGATGTCGTCTTGTTGGCTCATCTGTATTACTCAGTCGCGAAGAACTGCCTTTGTGAAGAATTGCCAATATTTTGAGCGTCTAAGCTATTTAAGGTCAAGGTAAAATACGAAATTATCGCTTAGACTTCGACCAATCCTACAAGGACTTAGGCAATTGACAGTTATGCACCCTTTCAAACAGAAATTTCTGGCGCAGCAAAAGAAAATTAAACACCTGTCTACACGTGTGTTTAATGCAAAATCGTTGGTCCTTTCTCAATCGACACCCTATGAAGTAATTACTGAATATAAACATGCAAAAGTTCGGTATTACGCTTCGCCTGATCGTAAATACAAAGAACCCTTAGTGTTTGTTGCTCCACTGGCCATCAATATGGCGATTTATGATTTGTATCCATATCGCTCATTGGTGAAACATTTTCAACATAGTGGCTTTGATGTCTATTTGTTGGAATGGGGAAAATTAAACTATCAAGATCGTTTCTTAAATTTTCTATCGTTTATTGATGATGTGATTCCACATTGTATTGATCAAATTTGTAAACATGCAGATAGTCAATACATCTCGCTACACGGTTGGAGCATGGCTGGAGTCTTTGTAACGCTATATACCGCATTACACCAACCTGAACATGTTAAAAATCTAATGGTGATGGGCGCACCGATTGATAGCTATGCTTCAGGTCGTATCGGAAAGTTATTTCAAAAAACCAATCGCTTGCTTTCACGTAGTAAGAATTTACAAGATACGGTCTACACTGGGAAAATTCCTAAACATTTTATCCATACACCGGGCGTACTCAATGCGATTGGATTTAAAATCGTTGATCCAATGGGTTGGTTCAAAAGCCAAAAACAATTTTTATCTAACTTAGACAATCTACATGACCTGTATGAACATGCAACCATGGGCGATTTTCTCAATCACATGATTGACTATCCGGGTGGGATTAACCAAGACATGGTGTTCAATGTTTGGCTACAAAATCCACTTAAAAACGGCATTATTCAATTGAAAGATAAAGTTATTAAATTAAAAAATATCCACTGCTCTTTGTTGATTGGCGCGGGTTCTACCGATCAAATCGTTACTGCTGATGCAGCAAGTCCTTTAGGCGAATTGACAAGTAGTCAAGATGTCACGTTTACTCTCATTCCCGGTGGTCACCTCGGCCTAATGTCGAGTCAAAAAAGTGCCAATCAATTTTGGCCAACTTTGACCCAGTGGCTTACACAAAGATCCAGTTTATTGAAATAAAAATTTAGAGGGTAAAGATGATTCAGTCAGTTGCATTTATCGGATTGGGCGCAATGGGTTACCGTATGGCAGCGCACCTACCAAAACAGTTCGACACGGTTTATGTCTGGAATCGAAACTTTACCAAGGCAGAGCAACATGCTGCTGAATTTGGTACGCAAGCGGTTGCATTAGAGCAAGCAGTACAAGCGGACATTATTTTTTCATGCCTACCCATCAGCCAAGATGTTGAAAATTTAATTGCGAGTGTGACGCTGAAATCAGGCTCGATTTGGGTCGACTGTACCAGCGGTGTGCCAGAATCTGCAAAAAAACTCGCTGCAGCCTTAAAGCAACAAAACGTTTCGTTCTTAGACGCCCCTGTGAGTGGACAAACCATTGGCGCTGAAACGGGAACATTAACCGTCATGATTGGTGGTGACGCAGCAGCCTTTGAACGTGCATTACCTGCGATCCAAACATTTGGCAGACTGATTAAACATGTGGGTGAACCGGGTGCGGGTTTTGCTGTGAAAGCTGTAAACAACATGTTAATGGCTGTAAATCTTTGTGCAGTTGCTGAAGGATTCACCACCTTAAAAGCGCATGGCGTAGACTTACATGAAGCACTCGATTGTATTAATGCGTCGAGCGGTAAAAGTAATGTGACTGAAACAGTTTTACCGCAACGCGTACTGAATCGTAGCTTCCCATTAACCTTTGCACTTCCATTACTTGCAAAAGATACGGGAATTGCTGTTGATCTTGTGCGCCAAGCAAAACTTTCAGCACCGGTGCTCTCTTTGACGCAAAATTTAATCCAAGCAGCAAGCGATCAAGCTGAAGAAAACAGTGATTTTTCAAGCGCTATGATTATGTATGAAAAATGGAGTAAAATTACAATTGAGTAATAACTCGCCATTGAATAACGATAAATAACCATCATATTGTACTCTAGTGTCATAACACACATTGTTACAAATGACAGAGGAAACTCGCATGAACAAATTTACCCTTGCAACTTTGCTAGGTGCTGTAACTTTAATCGGGGCTTCTACTGCTGTTTTAGCATCTGAGCAAGAATGCCAAAAGTTGAAAAATGACCATGACGTGATTTATGCATCGAAAGGTTTTTGCTTTAAAGATCCTGATGCTAAAGCGAAGTTCGGCAATGACAATTGCTACACAACTAAGCCTAAATTTTCAGAAAAAGAGCAACAACGACTTGACGCGATCAAAGATCGCCAGAAAGAATTGAACTGTAAATAATTACGATTCAATTCGCACAAGGAATTTAGCAATGACTTATGATGATCAAAATATTTTTGCTCGGATTTTACGTGGAGAACTTCCTGCGTTTAAAGTCTATGAAGATGATCAAGTACTCGCTTTTATGGATGTCATGCCACAGGCCGAAGGTCATACGCTCGTAATTCCTAAAACCCCTGCTATTACGCTGCTTGATTTAGATCCAGAAGCGGCTGCTTATACCATTCAGGTCGCTCAAAAAGTTGCGAAAGCAATGGAAAAAGCCTTAGACGTGAAAGGTATCGTATTGATGCAGTTGTCTGGCGCTGCTGCGGGTCAAACTGTTCCGCATGTGCATTTCCACCTGATTCCGACTTCAGTGCATGAATTAGGTAAACATGCCGCACAGATGGGCGACATGGAAAAAATCAAAGCCATTGGCGAAAAAATCAAAGCAGCACTTTAAGTTCAATTGAGTTTAAAGTGATGATCAATGGAGCTTCAGCTCCATTTTTTATGTCTAGAATATTGTCCCAAGTACTTTTTAGCTGAAAAAATCAATCTTCAATATAACTATAAGTGTTTAATACATATTCATTTTTATAAGTATAAAAGTAATTTAAACCAAAAATCACCTTTCACCGTTTTGAAATATTTCCTTAATAGAACTGTCTTATTTGTAATGAATACTTAGCGCCATTAGATAGCGAAATTACTTCTAGCCAAGCTACTGATAAAACATATTGATATGACTGGAAAAGTCTTCTGGAGCTTCAAATGAAAAAAACTCTATGTGCATTAGCAATCGGGGCAACAATTCTTACACCAATGATGGCATCTGCTGCAGATGTAAAAATTTATGGCCGTGCACATGTCTCTCTTGACTATCTAGATGATGGTAAAGATTACAACGAAGTTGGTCTTTCTTCTAACGCTTCACGCTTAGGCTTCAAAGTAGATCAAAAAATTAATGATGACCTCAACGTATTCGCTCAAATTGAGCAAGAAGTAAACTTTGCAAGCGGTAGCCAAGACAGCAAAGGTGTAGATTTTTCAACACGTGACACATTCGTGGGTTTAAAAAGTTCAACTTATGGTCAAGCACGTGTAGGTCGTTTTGACAGCCCATTTAAAGTCGCACGTAGCCCTGTGAACTTCTTCGGCGACATGGTTGGTGACGTTCGTAACGTAACACGTGTCGGCAACTTAAAATTTGATGAACGTAATGAAAACACCATTGAATATAAATCTCCAAAATTTGGCGGTGGTTTCAATGTATTAGCTGCAATGTCGATGCATTCAGGTACACAAATTGACCGTGAAGCAGATGGCGAAGGCAAAGATGACAACAAAGCCTATGACCTTGCTCTAACCTATAAAGAAGGTCCAATTGATTTTGCAGCAGCATACGAAAAGTATGATGAAAATGCAGCAAACGCAGCAGGTGGCGCAAGTCGAGATGCATTCCGTATTGCCGGTGCATATAAGTTAACTGAAGAATTTAACTTGGGTGCTTTATACCAAATTGCGAAACACGACAACGATACAGCCAACCCAGATGCTCAAGTTTTTGGTGTAGCTGGCGAATATAAAGTAACGCCTAAAACCTCAGTACGCGGTGAATACTTCTACCGTGACGTAGATGCTGATGATGCTAATGCAAGCTTGATCGGTGTGGGTGTAGAACATAAGTTGGATAGCACTTTACGCGTATACGGCAACCTAGCAACTGTGCTTAACGACAAAAACTCTAAACTTAACCCTTGGAAAGAAGGTCGTAGCTTCGGTAACGGTATTTCAGGGATCGGTGATGAAAATGCAACTGCACTTTCTCTTGGTCTGCGTTACGACTTCTAAGCTGCAATACCCCCTAAAAAAGACATACTCCGGTATGTCTTTTTTTTACTCAAATGTAGTGTCTCAAGACTAAAATAAGCTAAGTTCATCATGTATCAAATATTTAAAAAGTATTTAAAAAACTTAGTCCAGCCTCTTTAACATTAACCATATAGAGATCGTTTAACAGCACTACATGAATAGCCCTTTTTTTAGCAAAACTTAAACATAAAAATAAAAATCTTATTCACTCAATAAAGATTCTCATTATTAATAATGTAACTTTTAGTAAATATAGTAAATTAGTCAGGATTTAAAATATAAATATAAGCGTTTTAGTCGGATTTAAAATAATTAAACACAAGTGTTTTAGTCAAGTATTTAAAATAAAAAAATTAGTTTATTTTTTAACTAATAAGCACTATAAGTAATTGTATTTAAATTACTTAATAATATATTTTTATTTTAACTGTTCAACCTATTTGCTTTTTGTATATATTTGTTAATAATATAGTACAAGTTTAAAGAATAGGCTTATCTCCATGAGCTTAAAATTCAAAGATTTAAATCGTCGTGTGGTCAGAGAAATAACCGCAATACTAATAATTAAAGTGATTATTTTAATGATCATTAAGAACATCTGGTTTGACGCCCCTACTATCCCTAAAAACTTTGACAATCAAGTTGCCGAGCATATTGCTGGCAGTCCTTCCCAAATCAAGGAGACACGTTGATGATTTCTGAAAGCGTGGTCGATCTTTCGCGGTTCCAATTTGCAATGACCGCGATGTATCACTTTATTTTTGTTCCACTGACTTTAGGTCTGGCTTTTATTCTTGCCATTATGGAAACCACCTATGTGATTTCTGGCAAAGAAATTTATAAAGACATGACTAAATTCTGGGGAAAACTCTTCGGTATTAACTTCGCATTAGGTGTTACTACTGGTTTGACCATGGAGTTTCAGTTCGGTACTAACTGGGCGTATTACTCACACTATGTCGGTGATATTTTCGGTGCACCATTAGCCATTGAAGGTCTGATGGCATTCTTCCTTGAATCAACATTTATTGGTTTATTCTTCTTCGGCTGGGATCGCCTATCTAAAGTTCAGCATTTGGCTGTCACTTGGTTAGTTGCACTTGGCTCGAACATGTCTGCACTATGGATTTTAGTGGCCAATGGTTGGATGCAAAACCCTGTCGGTTCCGCGTTTAACTATGAAACCATGCGTATGGAAATGGTGGACTTCGGTGCACTAATTTTCAACCCTGTGGCTCAGGTTAAATTCGTACATACCGTATCTGCAGGTTATGTGACTGGTGCTATTTTCGTACTGGCAATTTCAAGTTACTACTTATTGAAAAAGCGTGACTTGCCATTTGCGCGTCGTTCATTCGCTATCGCTGCTATCTTTGGTTTAGCGTCTACACTTTCAGTGATCTTACTGGGTGATGAATCTGGTTATGAAATTGGTGACGTACAAAAAACTAAACTTGCTGCAATTGAAGCTGAATGGGACACTCACCCAGCTCCAGCGCCATTTACTTTGTTTGGTATTCCAAATAAAGAAACCATGTCTACTGACTACGCGATCAAAATTCCTTATGTCATGGGGATTATCGCAACACGTTCAACTGATAAAGAAGTGACAGGTATTAAAGACCTGATCGTACAACACGAAGCGCGTATTCGTAACGGTATGGTGGCTTACTCACAGTTAGAACAACTTCGTGCAGGCGATACGTCTCCTGAACTTAAAGCAGCATTTGCTGAGTCTCAAAAAGACTTAGGTTATGGTCTGCTTCTGAAAAAATACACAGACAAAGTTGTCGATGCTTCTGACGAACAAATCAAAGCTGCTGCAAAAGACACTATTCCACATGTTCCAAGCTTGTTCTGGGCATTCCGTGCAATGGTTGCTTCTGGCTTCTTAATGCTCCTGCTGTTCGTACTTGCTACCTTTGCTGTCGGTAAACGTAATGCAGAAAACAAACCTTGGTTATTAAAGTTTGCTTTGTTTGCTCTACCTTTACCTTGGATTGCTGCACAAACAGGTTGGTATGTTGCCGAAGTTGGTCGTCAACCTTGGACTATTGGTGAAGTTCTACCTACACATCTTTCAGCTTCTAGCTTAAGTACAGGTGATGTATGGGGTTCTATCCTTGCATTAGCAGCGTTCTACACTGTACTGCTGATCATTGAAATGTACTTAATGATTAAATTCTCACGCCTTGGCCCAAGTTCTCTACATACTGGTAAATACCACTTCGAGAAACTTGAAGCTGCAAAAAAGGCAAATGAGGAGGCTCAAGCATGATCGAATATGAATTACTCAAAATCATTTGGTGGGTATTAGTCGGTGTCCTACTGATCGGCTTCGCCCTCACCGATGGCTTCGATATGGGCTCAATGGCGATCATGCCATTCGTAGGTAAAAAAGACGAAGAACGTCGTGCGGCAATCAATACGATTGCCCCACACTGGGACGGTAACCAAGTTTGGTTTATTACTGCCGGTGGTGCGCTGTTTGCAGCATGGCCAATGGTATATGCAACTGCATTCTCAGGCATGTACTGGGCACTGTTACTGGTACTCTTCGCTCTCTTCTTACGTCCAGTCGGTTTTGACTACCGTTCTAAACTTGAAAATACCAAGTGGCGTAATTCTTGGGATTGGGGACTAGCAATTGGTGGTGCCGTTCCTGCCCTCGTATTTGGTGTTGCATTTGGTAATATGTTCCTTGGTGTTCCATTCACTATGGACGAAACTGTTCGCTCGACTTATACAGGTAGCTTCTTTGCGCTGCTTAACCCATTTGCTTTAGTTTGCGGTATTGTGAGTTTATCTATGCTTTGCGCTCATGGTGGTGCATGGCTCATGCTTCGTACAGACGGCGACCTACGTGCACGCTCTGCAAAAGCGACTCAGCTTATGGGTATCGTATTCTTAGTTTGCTTCTTACTTGCAGGCGCATGGTTATACTTCGGTAATATCCAAGGCTACACATTAGCTCAACCGTTTGACACTAATGGCGTTGCTAACCCATTGGCTAAAGAAGTGATCACCAATGCCAACCCAGGTTGGATGAACAATTACAGTACTTATCCGATTACTATGATTGCGCCAATCATGGCTATTTTAGGTGCTTTGATCATTATCCTTGCCGCAGGTAAAGGTAAAGCAGGTTTTAGCTTCCTTGGTTCAAGCTTGGCAGTCATTGGCGCAATCTTAACTGCTGGTTTTGCATTGTTCCCTTTCCTTATGCCATCGAGTATCAACCCAACTGTAAGTTTGACTATGTGGGATGCGGTATCAAGTAAAAACACCCTGACTGTGATGACAGTTGCCGCGTGTATTTTTGTCCCAATTATCCTTTGCTACACAACTTGGTGTTACTACAAGATGTGGGGTGTGGTCACTAACAAACATATTGAAGAGAATTCACACAGCCTATACTAAGGCTGTGTCTAAGGAGAAAAGACGATGTGGTATTTTGCTTGGATTCTCGGTATTTTGATGGCATGTTTTGCGGGTGTACTTAGTGCGCTTTACATCGAACATCATCAAGATCTAGATGAGGAATAACAAATGACTGATGCTGCTGTAGAAAAATCACTTGTAGAAAAGAAGCCAAATAAATTTGCAATGGTCATTTCCTGCCTGTTAGCTTTTCCTTTGGCAGCCGTGTTACTTGTACATCCTGCTGCCATGCTGGATGACAATGGTGGATATAGCCATCGAGCGCTGATGTTCATCATGATAGGTATTTCAGGTGGTTTTGTGCATGGTGTGGGTTTTATGCCACACCATTGGTTCTGGAAATGGCTTTTTAGCCCCTTCCTCGCTTGGCCACTGATGTTATGGGGCTACTACACATGGTTCCTACATTAATTAATATCTAAATAAAGCCCTCAATTGAGGGCTTTATTTTTGATTGAAACTACAAAACAGTTTCAAATCCCACAGATAAATAAAAAAATTCGATCCTAGTTGCACACTTCAGAGTTTGTATGAGCACCATTATGTTAAATAAAATCGTATATCTGTTTTATGCTTTTATATATCTCATTTATAATCAGATATATATGAGAATTAAGAATTTCTTTAATGGCTATATACAAAACAAACTCTATTACGAATTACTTAGATAATATTGCTCCATTTTATTATTTTGTGATTTTCCCCTTTGTTGTAGCCTTAATGGTAATTTGCTTTGATTTCGAGTTCAGCGGGATTTTTTCCAATACACAACAGCTTCAAGTTTCATCAAAACATAGGTTTTTAAATGATTTTTTTGCTTTATGTACTTGGATTACAATTTTTCTTATATTTTTCAGCCGAAAGTTTTTTGGCTTAAAACCAGATATCCAATTACAGGTACAAAACGCTGTTATTAAACAGATAAGAACTCGTGATGGTCTCGCAATGTACAGTGCAACTATGCTTTGTTTCTTCATTTTTTTTATCATTTGTATCAGCTTAACTTGGTTTCCGAGTGATCCAATGCAGCCTGAAATAGGAACTAAAGGATATGCTTTTAAAAAAGCTTTATATTCAGCTAAACCAGTATTTATTTTGTTTATTCAATATTTTAAATATGCTTTAAGTCTCCTATTTACTCTTGTATTGGTACATATTTTAGATGCACGAAAAATTATAAAAGAGCAAACGTTGAATTAGGATTTCCTAAAGTTTAAATAATACACGTTATACAAAAAACGTTTAATTTTTTCAAATCAAAGCCCTAACTATAGAAGAAGCACCATTCCACCGAATGGTGTTTTTTAAATGAGGTATCACATTTCATGAATATTGCAATAATCAATTTTTAGAAGTTTTATCTCGATTATTTTAAATCTCAAGCAAAAAACCGGATATAAATCCGGCTTAATGTAATCTATTCTATTTAACGATGCGTATGAATCGACATCACAATCCCCATACCTGCAAGCATGGATATGACTGCTGTTCCCCCATAACTCATCAAGGGCAATGGATCGCCTGTTACAGGCAAGATACCACTAACCATACCTGAGTTCAAAAATACAAAGAAGAAGAAAGTTAAGCCCATCGCCCCTGCATACAAACGCCCAAAATTATGGAAAGAATTTAGTCCAATAATCAAACAGCGAACAATAATTGCTGTAAACAAACTAAATAAAAGAAATACACCAATAAAGCCAAACTCTTCAGCATAGGTCGACATAATAAAGTCAGTATGATGCTCTGGCAGATAGCCCAAGTGCGACTGCGTCCCTTCGGTATAACCCTTACCCATTAAACCACCTGATCCAATGGCAATTTTAGATTGAATAATGTTCCAACCTGCACCAAGCGCGTCAGATTCAGGGTCAAATAACGTCAGTACACGTTTTTTCTGATATTCCTGTAAAAAAAACATCCAAAGTACAGGTGCTGCAATTGCAAAGGCGGTTAAAGCACCTGCAATTAAACGCCAAGACATACCACTTAAAAATAAAACAAAAATACCCGGAATAATCAAACCGATATTCAAGTCAGGCTGTAAAGCGACCAATGCAAATGGAATCAATAATAAAATTAATGCCCCGACAATTTGTAAAAATTTCGGTGGAAAAGGTTTTCGCGCAAAATACCACGCCATCATCAGTGGCATGGCAAATTTCATAAACTCACTCGGCTGCATACTGCCGATACCCGGTAAGCTAATCCAGCGTTTCGCCCCCATCCTTTTTTCACCAATGACCAAAACCAACAACAGTAAAAATATACCGATGGCATATAAGTACGGACTCATAGATTGGTAAACTTTGGGTGGAATTTGCGCGCAGATCAGCATCACAATAAAGCCCACACCAAAACTTGTGGCTTGACGTAGTACCATTCCCGAATCTTCCGCGGTCGCACTATAGACAACCATCAGCCCCAATATTGCATTGAGTACCAAGAAGCAAAGTAACCACGGGTCTAAATGAAGTTTAGCCCATCGAGAAGAATCGTGTTTTATACTGCGGCCATCGCGTAATGACTGACGTAAAAAACGATACTGTTGAGAAGGGATCATTGCGAAACAGATCTAAAAAGGATGCGGGAATTATAGATTAAAGCGACAGTAAAAATCACTGCCCCTTAAATATTCCTTGAAATAATCATCTATTCACTTGAGACGCTAAAATTAAACGTGCCAACTCTAAATCATCAGGATAGGTAATTTTAATATTGTCCGAACGACCTTGCACGACATTAACTTGCTCACCGACAAATTCTAAGGCACTAGCTTCATCTGTGATGGTCGCACCAGCGGCAAGCGCTTGTTCAATGGCATTTTTAAGCATACCCAATTTGGCAATTTGTGGTGTTTGCGCTTGCCATAAAGTTGAACGATCTACCGTTGTTGATATTTGTGGTGGCGTTTCAACTTGTTTTAAGGTGTCGCGTACAGGGATGGCGAGAATCGCACTTTGCTCAGAATCGACTGCCGATTGAACTAAATTTTCTAAACTCGACTGCGAGACACATGGTCTTGCTGCATCATGAACAAATACCCAATCATCAACATTGGCAATCTTAGATAGATATTGCAATGCATTGAGTACAGAATGCACACGCTCTGAACCACCTAAACAAAAATGTACTTTCTCTTGATTAGCTAATGCCAAAGTCTGAGCAATATTATCTTGCTCGCCTATAGCCAATACATAGCCTGTTAAAGGTAATTGGTTAAGACGCGCAACTGTGTGTTCAAGCACAGTTAGACCCGCAATGTTTTGATATTGTTTTAGTTCAGTTTTAGAAAATCGACTTCCTGAACCAGCAGCAGGAATAATAGCCCACAATTTAAGGTTCGGGTGGAAGTTCGGCTGGTTCTGACTCATTGGTACGTAGGTCTACTTTTGCGTTTGGATCAATATAAATTGGTTTGTACTGAGTACTAATCGTACTCATCTGTACGAAAGTTTCATGCGGTTTAATTAAACCTAAATCTAGACGAGCATGCTCTTCAATAGCTTCAACGCCATTTTTTAAATCGTATACTTCAGCTGCAAGTACGCGATTTCGTTCTTTTAATTCGTTATTGAGTTCGACTTGTTGTTGTATTTTCTGACTCAGTTGTTGATGTTGATGATAACCACCTTCACCGAACCAGTATAAATATTGAAACCCTGCGATCAAAAAGATCGCAAGGCCCAACAATGCTTTACTCGCTTTGGAGTCAAATACATTTAACATAGATAGCATGATCTGCTTAGTTCAAACCTTTGAACTCAGCTTTACCGCGATATGCAGCATTAGTCAATTCTTCAATACGAAGTAATTGGTTATATTTCGCTACACGGTCAGAACGGCAAAGTGAACCAGTTTTGATTTGACCCGCTGCTGTACCCACTGCAAGATCTGCAATAGTTGAATCTTCAGTTTCACCAGAACGGTGTGAAATTACTGTAGTGTAACCGTTTGCTTTTGCAAGGTAGATTGCATCTAGAGTTTCAGTCAACGTACCGATTTGGTTGTACTTGATCAGAATAGAGTTACCCACTTTTTCGTTGATACCACGTTGAAGAATCTTAGGATTCGTAACGAATAGGTCATCACCAACCAATTGGATTTTGTCGCCAAGGATTGAAGTAAGGTAAGACCAACCTTCCCAATCAGACTCGTCTAAACCATCTTCAATTGAGATGATTGGGTATTGTTTTGCAAAACCAGCAAGGTAGTCAGCAAATTGGTTGCTTGTGAATGCTTTATTGCCTTCACCTGCAAGGATGTATTGACCATCTTTGTAGAATTCTGAAGATGCACAGTCAAGCGCAAGCATAATGTCAGAACCTGCTTTGTAGCCAGTTTTTTCAATTGCTTCAAGAATTACTGTGATTGCTTCTTCGTTAGAACGAAGGTTCGGTGCAAAACCACCTTCATCACCAACTGCAGTATTTAGACCTTGTTTCTTTAAAACTGATTTTAAAGAATGGAAAATTTCAGCACCAGCGCGTAAAGCTTCAGAGAATGAAGTAAAGCCAACTGGCTCAATCATAAATTCTTGAATGTCTACGTTGTTGTCTGCATGTGAACCACCATTTAGGATGTTCATCATTGGAACAGGCATAGTCAAAATGCTGTTATTACGAAGGTCTGCGATGTATTGAAAAAGTGGAATTTTCTTTTCGTCAGCAGCAGCGCGTGCAGCAGCTAGCGATACCGCTAAAGTTGCGTTCGCACCTAATTTTTCTTTGTTTTCAGTACCGTCAAGCGCGATCATTGTGTTGTCAATGTCTTTTTGTTCGAATACTGATTTACCCAACAATGCATCACGAATTACTGTGTTAACGTTGTTAACCGCAGTTTTAACGCCTTTACCTAAGTAACGAGCTTTGTCGCCGTCACGAAGTTCTAAAGCTTCACGAGAACCAGTTGAAGCACCAGATGGTGCACATGCACGGCCTACAACGCCAGAGGCTAAGATTACGTCTGCTTCGATGGTAGGGTTACCACGAGAGTCCAAAATTTCACGTGCACGAATGTCAACGATTTGGCTCATGAACAATTCCTCAGTTGATTAATAAAAATGATGCGTCAAAAGTGACGCATCAATGTGTATCGAATTAGTGTGTGTCTAACTTTGCGAAACCTTTAACTAAGGTATCGAGCTCTTTTAACTGTGCCAAGAAAGGTTCCAACTGTGACATGCGTAGCGCACATGGACCATCACATTTGGCATTTTCTGGATCTGGATGAGCTTCTAAGAACAAACCTGCTAAACCAGTCGCCATACCTGCACGTGCCAGTGTCGTGATTTGTGCACGACGACCACCTGCAGAATCCGCACGACCACCCGGCGTTTGAAGCGCATGTGTAACATCAAAGAACACCGGGACATTCATTTCTTTCATGATGTCAAAGCCCAACATGTCTACAACTAAATTGTTGTAACCAAATGCTGAACCACGTTCACAAAGAATCAGTTTGTCATTCCCTGCTTCTAAGCACTTATGCAAAATGTGACGCATTTCATGCGGTGCAAGGAACTGTGCCTTTTTAATGTTGATAATGGCATTGGTTTTTGCCATTGCATCAACCAAGTCAGTTTGACGGCTTAAAAATGCAGGAAGTTGGATAATATCCGCAACTTCAGCAACAGGCGCAGCTTGGTATGGTTCATGTACATCAGTAATAATCGGCACATTAAAGTGTTTTTTAATGTCAGCTAACCACTCGATTCCTTTTTCCAGGCCTGGGCCACGGAAAGAGTTCAAGCTTGAACGATTGGCTTTATCAAAACTTGCTTTAAACACATACGGAATATCCAAGCGTTTGCAGATATCCACATATGTTTCAGCAATTTCAAAAGCAAGGTCTTTTGACTCAAGTACGTTCATGCCGCCGAATAGTACAAATGGCAAATGATTTGCCATTTGTATATCGCCTAAACGTACAATTTCCTGTGGTTTTAATTGTGACATTTAAACTCTTCCTGGTTTAGTCAAAAACACATTATTTCGCTTTTTGGTACTGCTTTTTAGCAGCATCAATAAAGCCTGCGAATAATGGGTGTCCATCACGTGGTGAACTTGTAAATTCCGGATGGAATTGTACAGCAATAAACCAAGGATGTTCAGGAATTTCAACAGTTTCAACAAGACGCTGTACTGGAGAATAACCTGAAATCTTCATGCCTTTTTCTTCAAGCACTGGGATATAACGGTTGTTCATTTCATAACGGTGACGATGACGTTCAACGATCTCTTCAGAACCGTAAACTTGTGCAGTTTTTGTTCCGGCAACCAATTCAGATTTTTGAGCACCCAGACGCATTGTGCCGCCTAAGTCAGAATCTGCATTACGTTGTTGAACTTCGCCGCGCTCATCTAACCATTCAGTGATTAAACCAATCAATGGTGATTTTGTAGAACGGTTAAATTCAGTTGAAGTTGCATCACTAATACCCGCAACGTTGCGCGCATATTCGATCACAGCCAACTGCATACCTAAACAGATGCCAAGGAATGGCACACCGTTTTCACGTGCAAAACGAATCGCTTTCATTTTGCCTTCTGTACCACGTTCACCGAAGCCACCCGGCACTAAGATTGCATCCGCGTCTTTTAATACGTCGTTTACATCTTGGCTTTCAAGTTCTTCTGCATTGACATAATCAATCTGAACTTTCACACGGTTTTGAATACCCGCATGTAAAAGCGCTTCGTTTACAGATTTGTATGCATCTGGAAGTTCAACGTATTTACCAACCATCGCTACACGAACTGTGTATTCAGGGTTCAGTAATGCATCTACAACGTTATCCCAGTCTGTAAGATCAGCTTCTGGAAGATCGTTATAGCCAAAACGTTCACAGATTAAATCATCAACGTTTTGTTCATAGAAAGTACGTGGAATTTGGTAAATAGAACGCGCATCTTTACATACCACAACTGCACGTGCTTCAACGTTCGTAAATAACGCAATTTTACGTGTAGTGTCAGCATCAACATCATGCTCTGTACGGCAGATCAGGATGTCTGGTTGAATACCAATCGACAAAAGCTCTTTTACAGAGTGTTGAGTTGGTTTAGTTTTTAATTCCGCAGCTGACTTAATGTATGGGAGTAAAGTTAAGTGCATTAACATTGTGCGCTTATGACCTAGTTCGACCATAAGTTGACGTACAGATTCCATGAATGGGAGAGATTCAATGTCACCTACTGTACCGCCGATCTCAACGATCGCAACGTCATAGCCTTCACCTGCGCGAAGAACACGTTCTTTAATATTGTCAGTAATATGTGGAATAACTTGAACTGTACCACCGAGGTAGTCACCACGACGTTCTTTATTCAAGACATCTTGGTACACTCGTCCTGAAGTAAAGTTGTTCAGTTTGGTCATTTTCGCACGACGCAAGAAACGTTCGTAATAACCCAAGTCTAAGTCAGTTTCAGCACCATCCTCTGTGACAAAAACTTCACCGTGTTGGAATGGACTCATAGTCCCTGGATCGACATTAATGTATGGATCCATTTTTACCATGGTTACTTTTAAACCACGGGCTTCTAAAAGCGCAGCCACTGATGCAGCTGAAATACCTTTACCTAGTGATGATACAACACCACCAGTAACGAAAATAAAATGGGTCATTAAGTTTCTCGTACAATGGAGCCTAAATTGGCCTACAATGTTGTGCGATTTTACTTTACTCTGTACCAAGAAAGCAAAGTCATTCCGCATCAATTCATAGAACAATTAACAATTGGCTATTGTAACAGCAATTATCATAAAAATTTAGAGTAAGTTCTTATCATTTCTATATTCTTATTTGCTGTTATAATGCAGTTATCCAATCCACACTTTTTTGTTTTGTGTAATTATGAATAAGAAACTTTTAATCTGCGGTGCAATCGCAACAGGTCTACTTCTTACAGCATGTGTAAAAAAAGAAGCACCAAAAGAAGAAGAACAGGAACAGGTTGAAGTTACAGCATCTGAACCAACAGCATCTGTACCTACACAATTAGAACCAGTTGAAGAACAAGCAGTTGTTGAAGAACCGACTCAGCAGCAAGTTGAAGTTATTCGTGAAGAAACACCGAATACAACAACTGAAATTCGTCGTGAACCTACTCCTCCTGCAGAAACTCCTGCTCCAAAAGCAGAAGCTCCTAAAGCGGCAGAAAAACCTGCACAAGCTGCTCAACCTAAACAAAACTCAGGTTCTGCACAGTCTGAAGATGACGCCGTGGCTGCTGCCATTGCTGCTGCAACACCAGCTTTAGAGAACTAAGATCGAAGTTTTATCAAACAAATGATCAAAAAAACCCGGCAAAAGTCGGGTTTTTTATTGTTTCTATGTAAATAAAAATCTGTACCCGACGATGCACTGTTTTTTCTCACAACTATTCTTGTAATTTTTCAGCTAAATATTCAATAAATAAACGAACACGTTTCGGTAAATGCTCTTGTTGATAATAGACAGCATGAATAAGCTGTTCATGCGGTTCAATTTGATCGTCTAAAAGTTGTACCAATCGCCCTTCTGCAATATCTTTTTCTAACATAAAAATTGATAGACAAGCGATGCCCATCCCATGAATCGCAAGCTCACGTATCGTTTCACCATTTGACGCCTTGATGTTGGGGCGGATCGTCAGAGGTTTCCCTGCGACTTGGATCGGCCAAGTATTCATATGGGTAATTTGACTAAATCCAAGTAAAGCATGTGCGGTTAGCTCTTCAGCATTTTGCGGACGTCCATGCTGCTGAAGATATACAGGACTCGCCACCAAACACAGTCGACTCTTGTAGATAAGTTTTGCATGCAAACTGGAGTCGTTTAATTTTCCAAAGCGAATTGCAACATCCGCTTTATGCTCTAATAAGTCAATCACTTGATCATGATTCACCAATTCAATCTGTATATGCGGATAACGCGCATTAAATTCTGGAATCAAGGGAACGATCATATGCAGAATAAACGAAATCGCAGAATCGACTCGCACCAAACCCGATGTATCTGCATCTAATTTCAGCAGAGAATCTTCCGCTTCGCTCAAATCATTCAATATCCGCCGTGTTTTAGCTAAAAACAATTGCCCCTCTTGCGTCAGCTTAATTTTGCGGGTTGTTCGTTCTAACAGGGTTACATTTAATTTAGATTCCAGACGCTGTAATGCGCGGCTTACACCAGATGCTGTTTGATCCAGTCTTTCTGCTGCTTTGATAATAGAGCCGCTATCTACAATAACAGTAAAAGCCTGCAGCTCTTCAATAGTCGATTTCATTGCTTATTCGAATTCGTGATTTTTAATCAATAATATATTCCAAATTCATGCATTTTTCTTCAATAAAATTAGCAGCACAATAGCATCAATTCAAAAAAGAGAATTCCTGATGATTGTTCCCCAATTTGGTGTCGGCACCTTCCGTTTGACAGGTGATACTGTCATTCACTCAATTAAAACAGCCTTAGAGCTTGGATATCGTGCTGTAGACACCGCACAAATTTACGGTAATGAAGCAGAAGTAGGCCAAGCACTCCATGAAAGTCAGGTCAATAGAGCTGATATTTTCTTAACCACGAAAATTTGGACTGAAAATTATACTGCCGACAAACTGATACCCAGTCTAAAAGACAGCTTAATTAAATTAAGGACGGATGCAGTTAACCTCACACTTATTCATTGGCCTGCACCTGCACTTGGAGTCGATATTCCTGAATTAATGGGACATTTACATGAGGCAAAAAAACAAGGATTGACTGAGCATATTGGTGTATCTAATTTTAATATAGAGCTCACTCAACAAGCCATTGATCACATCGGGCTAGAAAATATTGCAACCAATCAAATTGAACTTAGCCCATATTTGCAAAATCAAAACTTGGCCAATTATCTGCAAGCGAACAATATAGATGTCACATCCTATATGACTTTGGCCTATGGCAAAGTTTTGCAAGATCCAACGCTGTTAAACATTGCAGCCGAACACCAAGTTACTTCGACTCAAGTCACTACGGCCCAAATTGCACTCGCATGGGCATTACAAAAAGGTTATGCCGTAATTCCATCTTCAACCCAACGTGAACATTTAATCAGTAATTTAAAAGCTCAAGACATTCATTTAACATCAGAACAAATGCAGGCCATTGCCACACTCGACAGAAATGCGCGTGAAGTGAACCCACCTGAACTTGCTCCAGTTTGGGATATTTAATATGAAATTCAATTTTCCATTAATTGCATTAGCCGTAGGTGCTTTTGCAATTGGCACAACAGAATTTTCACCGATGGGTTTTTTGCCTGAAATCGCAGCAGATTTATCGGTATCTATTCCTCAAACGGGCTTACTGATTAGTGCCTATGCCGTTGGCGTCATGATTGGTGCCCCATTGATGACCTTATGGTTAGCACGTTTTCCAAAACGTACTGCCCTTATTTTACTTATGGCAATCTTTACCATCGGTAATATTTTGGCAACGATTGCACCCAATTATCTCGGTTTAATGGCTGCACGTTTGGTGACTAGCTTAAATCATGGTGCATTTTTTGGCTTAGGTTCTGTCGTTGCTGCGAGTGTCGTACCTAAAGATAAACAAGCCAGTGCTGTTGCCATGATGTTTATAGGCTTGACCATCGCCAATATTGGCGGTGTACCACTCGCAACGTGGGTAGGACAAAATATCGGTTGGCGTATGTCTTTTGCCGCTATTACCTTATTGGGCATCATCACCATGTTGGCATTATGGAAAGCACTACCCCATCAGCAACAGACCGAAAAACCTGATGTACGAGCAGAGTTAAAAGTATTAACACGCATGCCTGTTGTTTTAGCACTGCTCACCACGGTCATGAGTGCTGGAGCTATGTTCGCGCTCTATACCTATATCGCACCAAGTTTAAAAGTCTTTACTCATGCAAGCCCTGAACTTATCACTTTCATGTTGGTCCTAATCGGGATCGGATTTTCAATTGGTAACCATTTCGGTGGTAAGTTTGCCGATCAATCCTTAGATAAGACCTTGATTGGCTTTTTAGTCTTACTGATGCTGATGATGCTGTTATTTCCAATTTTAGCAACCACCACCATTGGCGCAGCGATTGCATTAATCATCTGGGGAGCAGCAGCCTTTGCCGTCGTACCACCTTTACAAATGCGTGTTATGACAGTAGCTCACGATGCACCAGGCCTCGCCTCTTCAGTGAACATTGGTGCATTTAATCTTGGAAATGCTTTGGGCGCTGTTGCTGGTGCCGCCGTGCTAAATCTTAACCTCAGCTATGCCGCGGTGTCTTATGCAGGCGCTACACTGAGCGCTATAGCATTGATTTTAGTACTGATTCAAATGAAGCTTAAACCTCAAACAACTGCATGTTGCGCACAAGCCGAGTAACACACACTTAAAATAGCCTACCCAAAGTAGGCTATTTTTTAGTTCGCATATAACTTTAAAAAATCTGCCATCAATTTGGTTGCCCATGAATGGGTTTCCACTAGACCTTCATAATAACCACAGTGACTGCCTTTTTTAGTGGTCACCACCACTACATTCGGCAAAGAACGGATTAATTCTTTATAGGGTTCAAAGTTTTGAATGTGGCAAATAGGATCGTCTTCGGCATTTAAAATCATCAAAGGAATTTTAAGATTTTCAAATACATAAATTGGGTTGGTGGATTTGGCATAACTTTCATAATCAGTAAAACCCGCCATTTGAAAATATGTACGTTCAAACTGCGCCAGATCTTTACTTTTTAGGACTTCTATTAAAGATGGTGTTGATGACCATGTTGCAGAATAGGGTTCTACAAACTTCTGAAAGAGCTTCTTGGTCATCATTTTACTGTAAAAAGGATGGACATTTTTAAAGCCAAGCTCAGTGTCATAGCCCGGACATAAAGCAAAAGCCGCTTTAAGTGGTGTTTCCTCACCTTGTTCGCCTAAATAGCGAACCAATAGCCCCGTTCCTGCAGATGAACCGACGCCATACAAACTCGATTCTGGAAATTTCTGCTGAATAAAGGCAATCTGTTCACGTAAGTCATCTGTTGAACCAAATAAGTTTATTTTGGCAACAGGCATAGGTAAATTGGCATGACCACGTCTTAAACACAGTGCAATGCGCCAACCTGTATATAGATGAAGATCCCGAACCACTTCTCGCATACTTTCAGGCGTTCCCGTAATCGTATGCATGAGCACCACAGTTGGCACATCTGCAGGTAAATCCAAACCCAACCATGCAATGGCTGTGATTCCACCATCAGCCATGGTTAGTTGCTCTATGGCGTCGTATTTGAGCTTTACTTGGCGCTTTTTAATGACATCAAAATACAGTAAATGTGCATGAGTATTCGACAACCAAGGCGTAGGACGATATTTTTCATGTAGTTGCTTTAACTTCGGCAGCACATCTTTCATTTGCCCTTCAGGATGATAATAAAGCTGTGGTAATTCTGCACCAATTGCATGATCTACAAAGTTTAAAAGAGCCTGACGCCCTTTATGCATCACATTATTCATTGACCTTACCTTCACCTCGCTTCGCACCACAGCAAATCATTTCAATCTTTTCACTTTGACTAACAATGCCCAGTAAAAAAATGTATCTACAAAACCGTATCTCGCTAGCAATATTTGTTTGCTTAAGCCTCATAAGCAAAAAGCATGACAATATTCATCATGCTTTTTATCATTCTGTGATGAGCATTTAAAATCAGCAGATTTAAGGCTGATATTGCATAATGCGCTCACCCATTTTCGCCGCCAATGCTTCCAAGCCACTTTTTGGACGAAGCATGACTTCAAAATCAATCATCTGACCTTGTTCATTAAACTGAATCATGTCGATCCCTTTTAACTTTTTCTCGCCAACATTGGCAGAAAACTCAAGTACAACATTGAGGCCATCCTCACTATAAAACTCACGGTGGTAAGTAAAATTTTCAAAAATTTGAATCACATTGGTCAAAATAAAAGTTACTACAGGCTTACCTGGATATGGGTTAAACGCGACAGGTGAACGAAACACCACATCCTCTGCCAAGAGTTCATTTAAAATATTCATATCCCGTGTGTTAAGCATTTCGTGCCAACGTGCAACAGATTTTTTTGTTGTTTCAATAGTCATGTTTATGTCCTTTTTTTTGATGAATCATTTCCCTTTCCTCAAACTCCTCTCCCAAATGGAGAGGAAGCACGACAACTGCATATTAAATTGAATGAAGTTGTCGTGGTTTAGTATGAGGCTGATTAAATCACCGCAGCCAAATCTGCACCTTGACGAATGGCACGTTTAGCATCTAACTCACCTGCTTCTTTCGCACCACCAATCAGATGCACATTTTTTCCATCTGCTTGTAGCTGTTCATACATCGCGGTATAGGATTCCTGACCTGCACAAATAACCACATGATCAACATCTAAAATACGTGGTTGACCATCAACGGTAATATGCAAACCTTGATCATCAATTTTGTCGTAGCTTGCACCCGCGATCATTTTCACATCACGGTGTTTTAAACCTGTACGGTGAATCCAACCCGTGGTTTTACCTAAGCCAGCACCAACCGATTTAGCCTTACGTTGCAATAAATACACTTCACGCGGCGATTCTTCGACGTCTGGATGTTTCAAGCCACCGACTTGTGCATAAGTGGTATCAATTCCCCATTCATCATAAAATTTCTCAGGATTGAGACTTCCGCTTTCACCTTCATGCGTTAAATATTCAGCCGTATCGAAACCAATACCGCCTGCACCAATGATTGCTACACGTTTGCCAACAGGTTGACGTTCACGTAATACCTGTAAATAGCTCAATACTTTTGGATGATCAATACCATCTATATCTAACTGACGCGGTGTTACACCCGTCGCCACCACGATGTCATCAAAATCAGACTGAGCTAATTCTTCATACGTTGCTGTATGGTTCAATACCAATTTAATCTGAGGCAATAGTTCTATTTTACGTTTGAAATAACGCAGCGTTTCATAAAACTCTTCTTTACCAGGAATCGTTTTCGCAATATTAAACTGTCCACCAATTTGGCTCGATGCTTCAAAAATAGTTATGTTATGACCACGCTCTGCAGCATAAGTTGCAAAGCTTAAACCTGCAGGCCCCGCACCAATCACAGCAATATTTTTCACCTGTGCAGATTCTTTAAAAATCAGTTCAGTTTCATAGCAAGCTTGAGGGTTAACCAAACATGTTGCAATTTTCATCGAGAAAATATGATCTAGACAGGCTTGGTTACAACCAATACAGGTATTAATTTCATCACTACGACCTTGTTCTGCTTTTTCTACAAAACGTGGGTCAGCCAGCATTGGACGTGCCATGGACACCATATCCGCATCACCCGAAGCAAGTACGTGCTCAGCCATTTCAGGAGTATTGATACGGTTTGAGGTGATTAAAGGAACATTCACAAGACCTTTTAATTTCTTGGTCACCCATGTAAATGCAGCACGTGGCACTTTGGTTGCAATGGTCGGAATACGTGCTTCGTGCCAGCCAATACCGGTATTGATAATAGTTGCACCGGCTTTTTCAATGGCTTTTGCAAGTTGCACAACTTCTTCAAAAGTCGAACCACCTTCAACCAGATCCAGCATAGAAAGACGGTAAATAATAATAAAATTTTCACCGACTAATTCACGCGTACGACGCACGATCTCAATTGGAAAACGAATCCGGTTTTCATAACTGCCACCCCATTCATCATCACGGTGGTTGGTACGTGCAGCAATAAACTCATTAATTAAATAACCTTCTGACCCCATGACCTCTACACCATCATAACCCGCTGTCTGTGCTAACTGAGCACATTTGGCAAAATCATTGATTGTGCGTTCGACGTCTGCTGTGCTTAAAGCTTGCGGTTTTACTGGGTTAATTGGTGCTTGAATAGATGAAGGTGCAACATTATTGGCTTGATACGAGTAACGACCTGTATGCAAAATCTGCATCGCAATTTTACCGCCAGCATCATGTACCGCCTGCGTAATCACTTTATGTTTTTCTGCTTCTTCTAAAGAGTCTAATTTTGAACCACCAGCAAATGTCACACCATCATCATTGGGAGAAATACCACCGGTTACAATCAGACCTACACCACCTTTCGCACGTTCTGCATAAAAAGCAGCCATGCGTTCATAGCCACCCGGTGCTTCTTCAAGGCCGATATGCATAGAACCCATCAATACACGGTTCTTTAGCGTTGTAAAACCTAAATCTAGTGGTGCCAATAAATTTGGATAATTTGACATTTTTTCTCCTTAGCGTGCTGAAAAGCTGGCTATTTTTATCTTCACTTGTATACGAGCTTTCTATTTCCATCTACGCACACAAGCTTTTGCAACTTGTTGCACTAATTTATATGCGAGATTTGATTTTTATGCAACATGTTGCATAATAAAAAGTACAAAACTATTTTGACTGAGCCATATATGTCTTTAGCCCATGTTTTACTGACGAGCTTACTTGAAAAACCGAGTACAGGAATTGACCTTGCACGCCGTTTTGACCGCTCTATGGGCTTTTTTTGGAATGCAACACATCAGCAAATCTACCGTGAACTCAGTGGCATGCAGCAAAAAGGCTGGATCAGCACCATTGAAGATGAGCACAGTACAACCCGTAAAAAAACCTACCAAGTTGAACAGCTTGGACGTGTTGAATTAGCCAATTGGATGGTTGAGCAAAGCCCTCCGGCTCAATTACGTGAAGAGTTGATGGTTCGTTTACGTGCAGAAGCTCAGCTGGGTACAAATGGCGTATTACCCGAATTAGAACGTCATCTAGAAATTCACAAAGAAAAACTAAAAGTGTACCAGTCTATTTTTGCAAAAGACTTTGCACATGCGCATGATGAAGACCGTACTTTGTACATTCATAAAATGATTTTACAGCTTGGAATTGATTTGGAAATCGGTTGGATCAAATGGCTTGAAACCATCATTCCACAGTTGCATAAATTTAATCGCTAAAACAAAAAAATAAATAGGAAGCCGCATGCCGCACTATACAATGCCAGATCAACAACAACTGTATGTTCGTGAATATGGTCAAGGAGAACCCATCCTGGTTTTATCTGGACTCGGCATGCAAAGTTGGCAATGGCACCCTTTTCTATATCAACACCGAAAACACTTTAAATTTATCATTCCAGACTGGCGTGGATTTGGCGGCTCTAAACATTGTCAAATTCCAAATATGGATACCATTTCAAGCCATTGGCGAGATATTGACAGCTTAGTTTCCCAACTTGGTTACGATAAAATCACGGTCATTGCCTACTCCATGGGGGCAACGACCACCATGCACGGTTTAAAATACGGTCAGTTTGCTGAAAAAATTAAACGTTATTTGCACATCGATCAAACGCCTAAAATTAGAGTAGATGAAGATTGGCAATATGGTTTATATGGCAAACGCTACACTGAGTTTTTGAGTATTTTAGAAGACATATCGAAGGTACTTGCAACTAACCTCTCCGTGCCATTTGCACACCAGATGAATAAACATGACCGTCAAGGTCTGGTCAACGCTTGGTTAAGATTCATAGACTTACAAAATAGCAATCCTTATGCTTTATCCGCTTTCCGTTTTGCATACCAACAACCAACTTTACAGAAGCTGATGTTACCATCACAAAGTGTGGCCTATTTATATTGGTATATTCAAAATTATTTGAACCATACTGAAGATTATCGTGAAGCCATTGCAGCACTCACCGCACCGACGACTTTTTTCACAGGGGCAAAATCGATCCTCTATCCTGCCCAAGGTCAAAAAATTATTGCTGACAGCCTAGTCAATGCTGAGCAGATTATTTTTAAAAAATCGGGACATACGCCATTGCTCAGTGAACCGGTCAAATTTAGCCGTGAAATCACCAAGTTTTTAAAACAATCGATCTAGTAAGACTGAATAAAAAACAGGCTCAATACTTTCAAGAATGAGCCTGTTTTTTTATATACAGGATGGTGTTACTTAATAAGTAACTTAAAAATTAATTTCAAAATCAAATTATTTTTAATGCTCTAACAAGTGTTAGAAAACTCGACGATCGTATTCAATTGCTTCTAAGTCATACACTTGGTAAACACAGTCAAATAAAGGACGCGCCAATTCCCCTTCATCATCATTCCGCACGATCAAGTAAATTTGGCTAATGGCCGCACTATCCGATAATTTCACATAATTCACATGCCTAAACTGCATAATTTGTACAGATTCAGGAACAATACAAATGCCTTCGCCTGCGGCAACCATGCCAAGTGATTGTTGCAAATCTGCTTGAGTGTTAAAGCGTTTCGGCTCCATACCATATTCTAAAAACAACGACTTGATCAACGTTGCATAACTTTGACCATCCGTTGCTGGATAGATAAAAATCTGCTCATCTTTGAGATTATTTAATGCAATCTGCTGCTGTGAAGATAAAGGATGGCTCGAATGCACCGCAACAATTAGTGGCTCTTCACGTAATAGCACACGTTTAACCGCCTGATCCGACACACGAACTCGGCTAAAGCATGCATCAACCCGACCTTCTTTTAATGCCTGAATCTGATCAACTGCACTCAGTTCAATTAAATTTACATTTAAGTGTGGATATTGCTGGCGGAACAAATAAACGATTCGAGGTAATAAACCACAGAGTAAGGAACCGCCATACCCAATATTAATGGTACGTTCTGTAGCACTGGCCCGCTGCGTAATGAGCTTAATTTCTTCTGCATTTGAAAGTAATTTCACGGCTTGCTGATAAAAGAAACGTCCAATGGTGGTGGTTCTCAAAGGACGGCTGCCACGCTCAAAAAGCTGCGCACCCAACTCTTCTTCTAAATTTTGAATTTGACGACTTAAAGGAGGTTGAGCAATAAATAGCTTTTCAGCAGCCTTCGTAAAACTCTGTTCTTCTACAACGGCGACAAAGTAACGTAAATGTCTTAATTCCATGACATTGTCCTTTAATGTCGAATTTCTTTCATAATGGTCTTTTATTTGAATATATCAGGACGACACTCAAATCACATCCTTCAAATTCGGTTATTTAAAAGATGTATACACCACATTTATTGTTTGGTCATGCTAATGTGAAACGATTATAAGGTTAACCCGACTTTAGTCTTGGCAATTTTGCTCAATCTTCTCACATGAAAAACTACAAAACGTGATTGACTTCATGAAACAATTCAAGTTAATTAGCAAAATCGTTGCAAATATGGAATAAGACCAGTGCTGAGTGATCTAGATGATTTTTATTGTTTTGCCCAAGTGGTCGAACATGGTGGTTTTAGTGCAGCCGAACGTGCAACAGATATTCCAAAATCAAAACTGAGTCGTCGGGTCTATAACTTAGAAGAACGTTTAGGTGTCCGCCTGATTCAACGTAGTTCACGACATTTTGCTGTTACAGATATTGGTATGAATATCTATCGCCATGCACAAGTTATGATGAATGCCGCTCAAGCCGCACACGATTTGGTTGATCATCTCAGCACGCAGCCGCGCGGCTTAATTAAAGTCAGCTTACCTGTTTCCATCGCGCAAAATGAAATGACCAAAATATTGCCTGAATTTTTAAAGCAATATCCAGAAATTAAAGTGCAAATGATGGTGACCAATCGCCGCGTAGATATCATTAATGAAGGCTTCGATCTTGCGCTACGTGTACGTTCAAATCTAGACGATGACCCCAATTTAGTCATTCGTAAATTTGAAACGATTGAGCAGCACTTATTTGCCAGTCAGGCGTATCTGAATAAATTTGGTGAACTCAAACAACCTGAAGATTTATCACAGCATCAAATATTGAGTATGGCGGATGAGCATCTCGATCAACATATTATTGTGACCGATGCACAGCATCATCAGAAAAAAATCAAAGTTAACCCAACCGTGATGGGCTCTGACCTATCGATGTTAGCTGCACTGGCCTGCCAAGATTGTGGCGTGGTGTTATTACCCGACAGTATTGTGTCCGATCACGTGAAATCAGGTGCTTTAGTTCGTGTACTACCTGAATGGAAAGCTGCACATGGTATTTTCCATGCAGTTTATCCATCTCGTCGTGGCTTACTACCTGCTGTGCGTGTATTCATTGATTACTTAGTTGAAAAACTCAGCCAACATGAACACGCTAAATTTTAAGCAAAAAAAAAGCTTACCCATGTGATGGGTAAGCGAAAACTTAAAAACTAAGTAAAATCAGAAACTACAGCAGAATCTGTAGGGCTATTGTATAAATAAAATACATCTTTATTAAATCGTTAATAGCTCTAACTGATTTTTTGAGCTATAGGCAAAGCCTTACAAATTAAGACTTAGAGAAATGTAGTTAGTCTTAAAAACGATAACGCCCATAACCACCACGAACTCCTAGACTAAAGTCAAAAAATATACAACTGTATAATTTTACTTAACTTCAATCATTTAGACACAGCAGATATGGCATTAACACCACTACAGAGCTTAGATCGCGGGATATTCGCCTGTACCCTCTGGCCATGGAGATAACAACTCAAAACCAGTATCAGTCACAACAACCATATGTTCCCACTGTGCCGATAAAGAACGGTCTGCAGTAATTACTGTCCAGCCGTCTTTTAACTCTTTAGTACGCGCTTTACCACTGTTAATCATCGGTTCAATGGTAAAGACCATGCCTTTTTTCAGAATCACACCTTGACCCGGTTGACCATAGTGTAAAACGCTTGGTTGCTCATGATAAACCTTACCAATCCCGTGACCACAGTATTCACGTACAATACTGTAGCCTTCACGATGAGCAACTTGTTGAATGGCATAGCCTACATCCCCCAAAGTTGCTCCCGGTTTAACTGCATGAATCCCTGCAACCATGGCTTCGTAGGTAGTTTCGACTAACTTTTTAGCCGCAGGCGAAACCTCACCCACATAGTACATACGACTGGTATCACCAAAATAACCATCTTTAATGATGGCAACATCAATATTGATAATGTCACCATCTTTCAATACGGTTTCTTTCGAAGGAATACCATGACAAACCACTTCATTCGGTGAAATGCAGGTGGTTTTGGTATAGCCATAGTAGCCAACGTTCGCAGGAATCACTTTAAGTGTGTTGACGATAAAATCATTACAAATATCGTCCAGATATTCAGTGGTCACGCCCGGCTTGACATACTCCCCGATCATCCCTAAAACCTGAGCAGCTAAACGACCTGAAATGCGTAATTTTTCAATATCTTGCTCGGTTTTAATCGTGATTTTGGAAGCTTTCATCTGAATATCCTCAAATTTGAATACACCGAATTATAGACCTTTTAGATTTTTTTTGTTTTATTCAGCCAATATTTCTGCATTTATTCGGCTTATAGCATCCTATTTAGTGCTGAAAATTAGAACAATTGATTTATATCTGATAAATCTTAATAGCTAAACATATTCCTATAAAAAATTTATATACAATAAATTTCTTTTATTTATCATGAATATAAATAAAACATTATTTTATCTGTCAATATATTCATAATTCGTATTATAAAAACTATCTATACGATTTATAAATTTTGCTCCAAAAACGAGCTTAATTGCACTAAAATTGCCTTTTTTCACAGTTCATCTCCCCTTTATGACAAGTCTTCGTACACGGGATATTGTTGCCTTAGGTTTTATGACCTTCGCACTGTTTATTGGTGCAGGTAACATTATTTTCCCACCAATTGTCGCACAGCAAGCGGGTGAACATGTTTGGTTAGCTGCATTTGGTTTCTTGATCACCGCAGTTGGTCTACCTGTCATCACGATTATTGCTTTGTCGCGTGTTGAAGGTTCTATTCAAGTTTTAAGTTCGCCTTTGGGTAAAGCAGCCAGCATTATCCTTACTGTCGCGTGTTACTTAGCTGTTGGACCTTTATTTGCAACACCTCGTACAGCTACCGTTTCTTATGAAATTGGTTTCTCTTCTTATTTTGGTAACAGCGCAAACAGTCTGCTGATTTATAGCGTGATTTATTTTGCATTGGTGACGATTGTTTCACTTTACCCAAATAAAATTTTAGATACCGTAGGTTATTTCCTTTCACCACTCAAGATTTTAGGCCTCGTTATACTGGGTATCTCTGCGTTCTTTATCCCTGCCGGTGTGATTCCACCTGCAATTGATAACTACGTAACTGCACCAGTTTCTGAAGGTGTAGTAAATGGTTATTTAACCATGGATACATTAGGCGCTTTAGTTTTTGGTATTGTGATCGTCAAAGCCATTACTTCACGCGGCGTAACGGATAGTAAGCTCGTCACCAAATATGCTGTCATTGCCAGTATTATTTCTGGTATTGGACTTACACTGGTATATATCAGCTTATTCAAACTCGGTATGGGCAGCCATGATATTGCTCCAAATGCAACAAATGGTGCAGTGATCCTGCATGCATATGTACAACATGCTTTTGGTGATATGGGCGCTTATTTCCTATCTGCGATGATTTTTGTTGCATGTATGGTTACCGCGATAGGCTTAACCTGCGCATGTGCTGAATATTTCTCAGAATTGACTAAAATTCCATACAAAGTTTTTGTATTCATTTTAGTTGGCTTCTCACTGCTTATTTCAAACTTAGGTTTAACCAAACTCATTGCTGTTTCAGTGCCTGTTTTAAGTGCGATTTATCCACCTGCGATTGCAGTTATCCTACTTAGCTTCTGCTCTAAATGGTTTATTTCACCATCAAGAGTTATTGCGCCTGTTACCGCATGTGCGTTTATTTTCGGTATTTTTGATGGTTTAAAAGTGGCTGGTTTCGAAGATGCACTTCCAAGCGTTATTGCCAATCTACCACTTGCTCAACAAAATTTAGCATGGCTGATGCCATCAGTGATTGTGCTGATTATTGCTGCTGTAATTGATAAAGTTAAAAAATAACCTTTTTTGACCTGTCTAAAATCGGAGTTTTACCCGAATGACGATTTTACCTGTGACCAATAATTGTCGAGTTTTACCCAAACTGACTTTTATTTGTCCTACTACAGCGTAATATTGCTAAGTCATTGAACTTTGAGATTAAGTTTTATTTTCACAATGAGAAACAAAGCCAGCCATTTGGCTACAAAATATAATAATAGTTAAAATACAAATACTTTCTGCAAAATACACTGTACACAAACTCCATGATTAAGCCCGATTCTGACTGTAAGCTATGCGGTTTCGTGTCATAAAGCCGATATACCCGTGTTGGTATATATATTGCTTATTCATACATAGATATTATGCATCGATCATTTTACTCACCAGTCAACACCTTTAGATTCATAATATTTAGTATATGAATAAAATGATTATTCTTATATGATGATCTAACATAGTTTTATGACAAAATAATGACATTTGCTATTGAAATACTTCTAGTTTCGAAGTACAACAGTAGTTCAAACCTGACCAAAATCATGGGTTTTGGCTAAACAACAACAAGGAGGGGTGGAGATGTTATCAGTACATTTCAAAAAGCAATTCTTCATTAACGCTCTGAAGGCAAATAAGAACATGGTGACCTATACAAGCACCACTATTGCTCTCATGCTGACACTACTTATTCAAGGCTTAATACAAGGAAATTTAAGACCTGAATACTTTGCTTATGCGCTTATTGTCTCTGTAGCCTTTTATTTATGGGCAGTCATTGACCACAAATATCGAAAGCAAAAATCAACAGAATTTTAAGTTAGAAGATGGATGAGGCATCATCCATCTTGAAAAAAGAAAAGATGCCAATCCCTACCTTCTCGATCATTTAATCCTTTTTAAATAACAATACAAATAATCCCTAAAATAACCAGAAAATCATCAGCCTTTTCTCATAAATTTTCAATTCTGCAGAACTTAAAATTTTGTTTATATAAATTCTTCGACCTAACAATCGTCTGCACTTTAAAAGCTTTTATCTCCTGATTAGCCTCCAATCTAATTGATACAATTTTTATTTGATACTACTTTGCTTAAAACCAAAATTTAACGATGACTCCGAAGAGCAATCCGAGTGTTGCAATTAACTCGCCAATCACCAATCCAAGCATTGCCATACTCATCATCCATTTAGGTAAATGCCATTTGCCTAAGACGTGCGGTACTTTAAATTGATTGGTGGTATCAGCTAAAAAGCCATGCAGCACATAGCTTAAAATCGAAAAGCTAAAAAAGAACAAATTGATGATTACAAAGAGTAAATTGAGTGTATGTGGAAGTGCTGAAAAATAGGCCAATACCGCTAAAATAAGCGTCGCTGGGGCGTATAACAAACTGCTCCGATGTGCAATATCGACATAATAATGCGCACGTGCCAGTTCAGACTGTCTTATTTGTGCATATTTCCACACCCCCGTGAGCATACCTACCCATAAATAAATCCCACTAAAGACTATCGCAATTTTTACTGCACCCGAAAGTTGAAGCATGTCCATTTTTAATTTACATCCATTGTTCAATTACACGCATTATTTTTATCTGTATTTCTTCTGCAATAGTACTTGCTTCAAACCTGTTATGACATGACTTTAGAGTCATACTCTTTTCAGGTTTCTTTTTGGAACTTGTGTAAATTAGAGTCATCGGAATACACCCATGAAGTTTGAATCATGTCATCATCTGAAAAACTCACGATTCATTGCCAAGACGGTTATTCACTGAGTGCGCGCTTTTATCCGCACCAGACAGAGCTCAAACAGGTTTTACCTGTGTTGATTTGTCCAGCCACAGGTATTACCAAGCAATTTTATAATAGTTATGCAACATGGTTGAGCCAACAAGGCTATGACGTTTTAGTTTTTGATTTTCGTGGTATTGGTGAGTCGCTACACAGCCCTCTAAAAGAATCGACAGCAAGTATTGTGCAATGGGGGCAGCTTGATATCCCTGCGGCAATCGACGCCTTGATCAGTAAAACGCAGGCGCCTAAAGTCATATTACTCGGTCATAGCGCAGGCGGACAACTATTAGGCATCGTGCCAAATTATGACAAAGTTGCCAAAGTGGTTGCTGTTTCTGGCTCTACGGGGCATGTCAAAGATCTTAAAGGTCGTACCAAGCTTTTAGCTCCAGTGATGTTTAATGTGATCTTCCCAATTGCACGCCATACCATTGGCTATGGCCCGACCAATGCAATTGGCATGGGTGAAAATTTGCCAAAAGATGTAGCTCGTGAATGGGCTGAATTTTGTAGCAAACCCGGTTATGTCATCAATGCCTTAGGCAAAACTGTTCAGCATCAACAAGTGAGCTGCCCGATCACTGCCGTATGGAGCTCTGATGACGAAATCGCCACGGAAGCCAATGTCAAAGACTTGCTACGTTTATACCCGAATGCTTTGACTCAAATGATTGAGTTAAAACCGAAAGAAACAGGTCATAAAGCCATCGGACATATGTTGATGTTTAAATCATCACATCAAAACCTATGGCCGATCATTGAACAACAGTTACACGCTTAAGTTTTTGCCACTCAGTCAGTAATCCGGCTGAGTAGTCTTTTTATGGACTGCACAATAATTTCTACTTTTAGATTCATTCAAACTGCCTGACAGCTTACATATTCTATTTTCTATCTTTAAAATCTGCACTGAACGTCCAAGTGTACTTATTTTCATCAGCCGACTATTGCAAAAAATGATATAACTATTTTTTCTCAATTATATTCTATTTTGGCATGAGTGAAGCACGACACAACCTCGACAGAATTGATCGTTTAATATTATCCGCATTAAGAGAAGATGGACGACTCACCATAGCCCAGCTTTCTGAACGTGTTGGTCTATCCTCTTCGCCGTGTTGGACACGCTTAAAGCGTTTAGAAAATTTAAAAATTATCGACGGCTATACAGCCAACATTAATCCAAAATCGATTGGGATCAATGAATTATTCTTTATTGAAATCACATTAGAACGTCACGATGATGAAATTTTAGATCAATTTAGTGAAACTTTAGCCAATATGCCAGAAGTGGTAGAGGCCCATTTAGTCACTGGCGATTATGATTATTTGGTGAAAGTTGCAGTTAAAAATGCTGAACACTATGAGCGTTTTTTGCGTAAAAACTTATATTCTATGAAAGGTATACGCCACACCCGCTCTATTTTTGCGCTACGACAATTAAAATCTGCCAGCAGTGCTGACCTCATGATGATTGAGTAATGAGCCAATATAGATCTAATCTATAAGATGACTTTAAAATTTAAGGGCAATTGAGTTCAGCACTCAATTGCCCTATTTATGTGTTCTAATCTATATAGCCATCTTTTTTCAATTTTTTATCTGTCAAATACTCACGTATGACCAATGTTGCAATAATAATGATGGCTTCTAAGATCGCTACTGTGACGGTTAGTTTGGTAAATACTTCGACACTGAGCAACTTAGACCATAATTGAGCCATGGCTAATAAACCCCATAAAACTGAAATAATAAGTGCACTAAAGACACCGTATTTCATTTTTCTCTCTCCAAAACAACTACATAAGCTTCGCGCTTCCAAAAAAGCAGCATACGACGGATATCCTTTTCCATCGTAATCACAGCCCAGCCTTGCTGTGCATTTTGATTTAAAAAATTGGTGAATTTAACAGGATCAACTTTTGAAGAGCCAAGCAGCAAAGATCCCAGCATACCTTCTTGATAGATAACAACTTTATATTCTTTCATCAATATAGTTCTTTATGGTTATAGTGAAATGAACAAATGTTCATGGCAAAGTATAGCGATCGCTTTTTCCTAAAACAACAAAGTTTTAAATGTCAATTTACTCAGCATTTTTTTCAATTTTATGCTTTAATATACACAGTATGAGATGAGCCTTATATGAGTATCACGCGAGTGATACGACTAGCCCCAACCATGGGGCTTTTTATTGTTTTCTACTCAGCTCACATTGTTGTGTTTCATTGTTCAATTCTGACAGAACGAGACTGTGAATTTCACATGTTTTCACAGGGTCCTGCTCATAAGCCGAATTAAACCATGCAGCAGCTTTTTCAAAATCTTGCTGTACGCCTAGCCCACCTAAATAAAAACTTGCTACGCTAATTTTTCCGTTCAAATCATTTGCTTCCGCAGCCTTTAAAATCCATGGATAAGCTTTTTTATAATTCGGCTTTCCATCTGTACCTGTATAGTAAATCATGCCTAACCGGTGCTGATACTTTGCCAATCCTTTTTCTGCTAAAAGTACTGTAGGTTTTTCTGCAAGTAGTAGATCATTCTTTGTATAGTAATAATAGTCGGCCAATTGTTCGATATCTTCTTGCTTGCCTTTATTTGCAAATTCAATTAAAAGACTTTCCAATTTTTTCTCATTCCTTGGAATGAGTTCATATTTATGCATAATCAAAAGCATACGCTTTGAATCTTCTAAATTTCTTTCAGCACCAATCTCAAACCATTTTGCAGCTTCCACATAATCTACTTTTACACCGACACCTTTGTAATATATCAATCCCAAATTTTGATTTGCAGAGCGGTGCCCTAAGGCAGAAGCACGTTTATACAACGCTATGGCTTCGGGCAGATTAATCTCCACACCTTCTAGCCCCATATGTTTCAGTACAGCCAAATCATACAGCGCCTGTTTATCGTTATTTTTTGCTTGAACGATGGTCTTTTGGACATCAATTTCGGCTGAAAAGGTTATAGAAAATGGAAGTGCTGTTAATACAAATAGCATGAACAATTTGATGTAAGGTAAATGATATTTTAAAACTTTCATTGTTTATTATTCTTGATCAATAAGATGGTGAAAAATGAAATGCTAAAGCACTCTATCTAGATGCTTTAGCATTTTTTAAAGCTATATATAGTATTAACCAAAGAAGCCTATCGTTGCCTGAATGACCACAGCATTGACAATATCTACAAAAAACGCCCCTGTCAAAGGTATGATCAAAAAGGCTTTATGTGATGGCCCATAAGTGTTGGTTACTGCTTGAATATTAGCAATCGCTGTCGGTGTTGCACCCAAATTTACACCACATTGCCCTGCACAAAGTACGGCTGCGTCATAGCTTTTTCCCATGATCCTAAAAGTTACAAAGTACAGATACAGTGCTAAAACGAGGGTTTGTACCAGTAAAATAATCAACAGCGGGCCTGCAAGATCTGCCAATAACCAGAGCTGCAATGACATCAGCGCCATGGATAAAAATAATGCCAAGGATGCGTTACCAAATACATCGATACAGCGATCAAACATTTCTATTTTAAAGCCTAGCTCCAAGGTATTTCTTAAAAATACACCGCAAGCCAAAGCCCAAACGAAGGTAGGTAATTCAAACCACTGTCCACGAGCGAAGTCCGTCATGAAGTAGGCAAAACTGATACAGACGGCAAACATCCCCATCGTTTTGACGGCATCATCTGCGGTAATTAAACGGGTTTTTTCAGGATATTCGAAAGGTGCCGTTTCAGATGCAGGCGGTGCTTCATTACGTCCTAATGTGGGTACAAGTTCTTCAGCTAATTGGAAACGGCGGATGAGGAATTTCGCTACTGGCCCGCCCATCATGCCGCCAATCACCAAGCCGAAGGTTGCACTTGCCATACCGAGTACGACTGCACCTTGTATGCCATGATCTTGTTCAAAGACTGTACCCCATGCGCCTGCTGTACCGTGACCACCTGTAAGTGTTACGGAACCTGTAATTAAGCCGATGAGCGGATCTAATCCTAAAATTTTGGCTAAACTGATGCCAACGATGTTTTGCAGTATGACAAATATAATGACACAGCCTAAAAACAGCACTAACGCCTTGCCACCCTCTTTGAGTTTTCCAAGACTTGCGCTCAAACCCACAGATGTAAAGAACATCAGCATGAATATTTGCTGAATTTTTGCATCAAAATTTACGGTGATATTAAAGTTTTTAAATAATATAAAAGTAATTACAGCTGCAACTAGACCACCTGCTACAGGTTCAGGAATGTTGTATTTTTTCAGGATGGAAATTTTATGTACAAAGAAATACCCGATAAATAAAACCAAAACCGCCACGACAATTGTCAAAAAAGCATCTAGCTCATAATTCATAATTTAATCTTAAGTGCTCAATTTTATTTACCTTTTTACATAATTATTGGAGTTTTTTCAGCCAGAAAAATGTAAATAAGCTATTTACCCCCCTTTCTTCTACTACACATTTTTGAAGCCTAATAAGTGAAATAAATAAAAATGCTCAGCGCATGTGATGTACTTAGCATTGGTCGTTTATGACTGAATATAAAGATTTTTGAGATATTATTTGATGTCGAATACCCAGTTATGCGCTTCTTTATCACTGGTGGTTTCACAGACATAGTAATCTTGATCCCAAGCATCTTGGTTAAAGATTTCTTTTTTTTGGTAAGTCACCTGTTTGCCATTTTCGACACAGACAAAGCTTTCGCCTTGGTCTTTGACTTGGGTTCCGTTGAGGAAGCCACCAATACAGAGGAATCGGGATTGTTTGGGCACTGATCTATGCTACTGTAAAATAATATTAGTTGTGATTAAACGTTGTATTCTTAGAACTGTAAATAACATTTATAAATAAAAGCCTCCAATTAAGAGGCGATTATTTCTATTTTTGACAGTTATTCAAACTATTTTCTATATAGCTTTTTTCTAATTGTCCTTGTTTAAAGGATTTTAATAACCGTTCCAACCTCACTCTATTCCCAGGATAAGAGCAATACAATTTTTGCACATCATTTATTTTACTCAAAGAAGTAAGTTTACTTAAAGAATCTACGGCACCTTGCTCAACCCTAGCCCAATTTACATTTAGTTTTTTCAAATCATACTTATTGTTATGTACTGTATATAGAATATGATAATAATGAAAATCTTTTTCTGCAGGATTCATTTCCTGTATATCATTAATAATCATTTGAATAGCATCATAATTTTCTCCAAACCACTTTTTCTCAAAACTTTCCATAAATGTATTATAAATAACTCTCTGTTTTGGATATTTTACAATTCCATCTTGATAAGCTCTTAGATAATTTTCTTCAAAACCTAAATCACGTAGCGTCATTAAAAGAATGTAGTAATAAAAAGGATCTTTTGATGCGACATCATAATTTTCCATTAGAAAATTTAAATTCTGCATTGATTTATCAGCAAAATATTGCATATTATTTTGCGATACCTGTGAACTATAACTTCCCCCTCTAACACTCCAAGCCTGTTGCCTAACCCACATTGCATAATAAATATAACCTAATGGTGATTCTGGTTCAGCTTTGATCCATTTCTGTCCTTGAGCAATATTCTCTTTGTAATAATTTGAAGATGTTACACGATGCTTATTTACGATTCTAAGAAAAGAATCTAAATAACTTGTGTGTTTAAATTTACCATCAAAATTATATTCTTCGCTATTTAAGAGTTGATTGGCGTTAGTTGAGATTTCTTTGAATTTTTTTGCTTGGATCAAATCTTCAATGTCAGATTGTACTTCTGAGTTTGTTCGATATGCATTTTCATCAACTAACTTAATATTTGCTAGCTTTGTAAAAGATACCTCAGCAAAAATATTTGATGAACAAAGTGTTAATAGTATAAGTGTAATGTTTTTTAGTTTCATATGTCTAATTTCTAAAATATTATTTTGCTATTTCTATTGCAATTTTATATAAAGAAAATCCCACATGACGTGGGATTTTCTTATTAACTACTTAATCAATTAAGACAATTGAGCAGCAGCAATTTTCTTAGTATCAACGTCTTTAGCAGCGTCAGTATAGTCGCCCATTTTGTCGAAGCTTAAGTATTGGTAGATGTCTGCAGACATGCTATCAATTTGAGCTGCGTATTCTTGGTACTCAGCTGGAGTTGGTAATTTACCAAGTACAGCAGCAACAGAAGCAAGCTCAGCAGAAGCTAAGTAAACGTTCGCACCTTGACCTAGACGGTTCGGGAAGTTACGAGTAGAAGTCGATACACAAGTAGTGTTCGGAGCTACACGTGCTTGGTTACCCATACATAATGAACAACCTGGCATTTCTGTACGAGCGCCAGCTTTACCATAGATGTTGTAGAAACCTTCTTCCATCAATTGACGTTCGTCCATACGAGTTGGAGGAGCCAACCATAGACGAGTAGATAAAGAACCACCAGGAACTTTGTCTAGAAGTTTACCAGCTGCACGGAAGTGACCGATGTTAGTCATACATGAACCAACGAATACTTCGTCAATTTTTGTACCAGCAACGTCAGAAAGCAATTTAGCGTCATCTGGGTCGTTCGGGCAGCAAAGAACTGGTTCAGTAATTGTAGAAAGGTCAATTTCATACACTTTAGTGTATTCAGCATCTGGATCTGCTTTGATTAGGCTTGGGTTCGCTAACCATTTCTCCATGTTTTCTACACGGCGCGCCATAGTACGAGCATCGCCATAACCTTCAGAAATCATCCATTTCAACATAGTAATGTTTGATTTAAGGTATTCAGCAACTTTCTCTTCAGAAAGCGTGATAGAACAACCAGCAGCTGAACGTTCAGCAGATGCGTCAGAAAGTTCGAACGCTTGCTCAACAGTAAGGTCAGTTTCCATTTCTGTAAGGTCGATCTCAAGGATACGGCCAGAGAAGATGTTCTTCTTACCTTTTTTCTCTACAGTTAAGTCGCCTTCTTGGATCGCAACGTAAGGAATCGCATGTACTAGGTCACGTAGAGTGATACCAGGTTGCATTTTACCTTTGAACTTAACAAGAACAGACTCAGGCATGTCTAGTGGCATAACGCCAGTTGCAGCAGCAAACGCTACAAGACCAGAACCCGCTGGGAATGAAATACCGATTGGGAAACGAGTATGCGAGTCACCACCAGTACCAACTGTATCTGGAAGAAGCATACGGTTTAACCAAGAGTGGATAATACCATCACCTGGACGTAGAGAAACACCACCACGGTTCATAATGAAATCAGGAAGCGTGTGCTGCATTTGAACGTCAACTGGTTTTGGATACGCAGCTGTATGACAGAAAGATTGCATAACTAGGTCAGCAGAGAAGCCTAGGCAAGCAAGATCTTTAAGTTCGTCACGAGTCATTGGACCTGTTGTATCTTGAGAACCAACAGTAGTCATCTTAGGTTCACAGTAAGTACCTGGAAGTACACCTTGACCTTCAGGAAGACCACAAGCGCGACCAACCATTTTTTGAGCTTGAGTGAAGCCTTTACCAGTAGCTGCAGGTTGAACTGGAGTACGGAATAAAGTTGAAGGTGCAAGACCAAGAGCTTCACGAGCTTTAGTTGTTAAACCACGACCAACGATAAGGTTGATACGGCCACCAGCACGTACTTCATCTAAAAGAACTGGAGTTTTAAGTTCAGATTCAGCGATTTGAACGCCGTCTTTGAACGCAGTTACTTTAGCAGCAGCGTGGTCGATTTTAAGCGTGATTTCGTCGCCCATGTTCATGTTTTGAACATCGATTTCTACTGGCAATGCACCAGCATCTTCCATTGTGTTGAAGAAAATCGGAGCGATTTTAGAACCTAAGCAATAACCACCGTCTTTTTTGTTCGGAATGTGAGCAATTTCGTCACCAAAGAACCAAAGTACAGAGTTAGTTGCTGACTTACGAGAAGAACCAGTACCAACAACGTCACCTACGTAAGCAACTTGGTTGCCTTTCGCGATAAGCTCTTTGATTTGGCTAAGTGGACCAACTTCGCCAGGAACTTCTGGATTGATACCGTCACGTACGTTTTTAAGCATTGCGTTAGCATGTAACGGAATGTCTGGACGGCTCCACGCGTCTTGTGCAGGTGACAAGTCGTCTGTGTTCGTTTCGCCAGTTACTTTGAAAACTGTAAGTTTGATTTCTTCAGGAACGTCTTTACGGCTAGTGAACCATTCAGCATCTGCCCAAGATTGCATAACTGCTTGTGCATTCGCATTGCCCGCTTTTGCTTTATCAGCAACGTCGTGGAAGGCATCAAATACAAGAAGAGTTTTCTTAAGTGCGTCAGCAGCTAATTCACCAAGCTCTGCATCATCAAGAAGTGCAACTAAAGGAGCAACGTTATAACCACCAAGCATAGTACCTAGTAGGTAAACCGCACGTTCTTTAGTTACTAGTGGAGAAGTCGCTTCACCTTTTGCCAAAGCAGCTAAGAAAGCAGCTTTAACGTATGCAGCTTGGTCAACACCCGCTGGAACACGGTTTTCTAGTAAATCAACTAAAAATGCTTCTTCGCCAGCTGGTGGGTTTTTTAATAATTCAACTAATGCAGCTGTTTGAGCATCGTCAAGTGGCTTCGGTGGGACTCCGAGTGCGGCACGTTCTTCAACGTGTTGGCGGTAAGCTTCTAGCACGGTGTTATTCCTCTTTTTTAAAAAATTATTTACGCATTCCTGCTTTAAATAAAGCTACGCAAATAATATGGACTGCTAAATTTTACTAAAATTCCAGTTAAAAGTTAATGCACTACAAGTGTTTCTTCGTGATGCCCGTTATTTTATAAATAAATGATCCTCATATCGTTTATACATTAAGCAAAATCAATAATTAGAACACGCTTTTCTTGCGCATATTAACTTTTGACTAAAATTAACCATCAAAAAAAGGCAACTAAATGTTGCCTGTTTTTATCAGTATTGGATATTCCACCTTAGTGTACAGTGGTTGCAGTGATATATTGCTGAAGTTCTGCTCGATCGCCTGTAAATCTGAGGCACCATTCGTCCTGACATGTGGTTTGATGTTGATTACTTGCAAAGCTGATATCGACCAAATAACGCTGAGAAAATTCATCTATTTTTTGGCGTAATGTGACTTTATCTCCAATGCTGAGCACGTAGTTCCCACCACCGATAATTGCTACGCCTTGTTCATCTTCTAGGAGTAGATCTGAGTGATGCATATAACCTATAACGTCCATATTCTGCTCCTCTACTGTTTTTTATTCTCCATTTCATTATTCATTAAAAAGATTTGCTTTTCTATATTTATGATTTAGCAAGTTGTCACAATTTGTGTTTCTCTCTGCTTAGGCTATTTAAAAATCTTTAAGCATCTCATATTCAAAGTAACCCGAAGATAAATATGCATTCGCAAAATAAGCATGAACTCCATCATATGGCTAAACAACGGATAGTTGCCCCGTTGTAACTACTCACTGCTGAATAGAGCCTTTAGGTTTTGCTTTACGCGCTTTCTCGCATAAAAAACCGTTCCTTAGAACGGTTTATAATCTGGCATTTCGGTATGCGGTGTTGCGATACATTTTTCAGTAAACTCAGCACGAATTTTTTCACGTGCTTTTTCAACATCAGTATTAATCTCAGCTTGCGGCAAGGCATAAACTTCATCAATGATGTTCAGGATAAATCCTTTGGTGGTTTCATCCTCAATTTTGTTGGCATGCTCAACTGCTTTGTCTTTTTCAATTGCATTTTGACGATCTAACATAATCGTACGTGCAGCATTACCTACACTGCGGCAGTAACCCTGCCACTGCTCTTCAGGGGTTAATGGTTTTTTTTCAGCACAGCCGACCAAAGCCACCATAACGGATAAAGCAAATAACTTTTTCATGAACTTCTCCTTACGAGGGGCAATATAAAAGATCGTAATGGATTTGTCATTTAAATTAGTCGCAACCGAACAAACAAAAAAGCCCTTTCGGGCCTTTTTTATGCGTTTAAATTAACCACAAGTTGCTTGAATAATCTTTTGATTGATTGGATTTACAGTGACGGTGACGCGCTCTACACGATAATCCATTGTTACTGGCTGCCCAGGTTTTACTAAACGGACAATTTGAGCTTGGCTAATCGCCTTGATCTGATCTTCAGTCAATTTTGCTTGACCAATCAGCGTCTTAGCCTTATCAGCTACACATTCAGTTTGGCTACTACGGAATAATGCCCACTCTTCAACCACTTGTCCGTTTGGCAGATGGCAATACCCGACCTGAGCATTTGCTTCATCACGAATTTCAAGTTTACCTTTTTGTTCTACACAATACTGGCTGGCTGGATTTGCCATACCAATTTTTTCTGGTGTCGTTTCAGTTTGCTGTGTTGTGCTACAACCCGCCATAAATGCTGTCAGTGCAGCTAAAATCCATATATTTTTCATCAAGTCTATTTCTGAATATAAAAATTTAACTTACCAAGTTTGTGCCAAATAAACGAGTTGTTTATTGAAATTTTTAGTTGTCATTCCACTTTCTGTAATTAGGCAGCAATGTGCCTTATGTTCAAAATACAGAACGTCATTTTCTTTGAACTGATGATGATTTTTGCAATATTTAAAACGACTAAACTTGTCGCAGCTTTGATTTTAAAGGTTTTATAAATTTGAAAAATGACCTGCTCAACGCGTATGCTAAAAAAGTACTTTTCTTCAAACACGCCACGTTGCGTAGGAGCAAAATATGTCAAAAAAACTGCCGATTTATTTTTCGGACGAAGCTTGGTCGTCTTTGCAACAGCTCATGGGCGCAGATGGCAAACCCAGTCCCACCATCAATGCCCTGCTTGAACAGCAATCTCAAGAACTATCTATGGATCCATTTTTGGATTCTTCGCTCAATGTTCAGCCTGTTCAGAAAAATACCCATATTGAACTTCCCGTTGCCTTGGAACGTATTCCTGCTGGCCCAGCTTTCGCCAATAAAGATGTTTTTGAAAAAGTCTTAGACCTAAATGATTATTTGGTAATTAACCCGCTCGCTACATTTATTGCGCATGTCGATAGCGAGTCTTTACTCAATGCCGGCTTTGAAATTAATGATACTTTTTTAGTCGATCGTAGCTTAGAAGCCAAACATGGCGATATCGTGGTTGCACTGATTGATAATCGTGAAATCACCTTAAAGCGATTGATGATCACCGCAAAAATGTCAAAAGAAGAAATTGCCGACATTTTTGGTGACCCCAATAAAGTCTTACCCCAAATTTGGCTAAAAGCAGAAAATCCAGCCTATGCGCATATTATCCCTTCAGATAGCGAATCTATCGTTGTTCAGGGTGTTGTGACCTTTAATTTAAAGCAATTTTATAAGCGCTCATCACACACCTAAACACAAGAATTCACCATGAAAGCTTCAAATAAAATATTTGCGTTAGTTGACCTTAACAACTGCTACGTCAGTTGTGAGCGTGTCTTTAACCCAAAGCTCAATAATGTCCCTGTCGTCGTGCTGTCCAATAACGATGGCTGTGTTGTATCTCGAAGTCAGGAAGCCAAAGACCTCGGGATTAAAATGGCTGTGCCGGTCTATCAAATTCAAGATTTAATCCAACAGCATCATGTTCAGGTGTTGTCGAGTCACTATGCCCTCTACACCGAAATGTCTAATCGATTTATGAATATTTTAGGCATGTATGTCGGCCCCGAAGACCGTGAAATTTACTCGATCGATGAGTGTTTTTTAGATTTTACTGCCTATCAAGAACTGTTTGATTTGAGCCTATATGCCAAAGAAATACGAGATACGATCCTAAAATGGCTAGGTTTAACCTGCTGTATCGGGATTGGTCGCTCTAAAACGGAAGCCAAAATGGCCAACCATTTTGCCAAAAAAAATGCTTATTTGAACGGTGTGTGCAATTTAGTTGAAATGGACCCCTGTTCCTCAGAGCAACTCCTTGCGCAGACACCAGTCAATGAAGTTTGGGGCGTCGGTCGCAATCATACAAAAGCCCTGAATCAGCTTGGCATTCATTATGTTTTAGATCTGATCAATGCACAGCCTAAAGATATTCGAAAAAAATTTAGTGTGGTGATGGAAAAAACCGTCTTGGAACTGCAAGGTCTATCTTGTCTGTCTATTGAAGAAGAAGCACCGAGCAAACAGCAAATTATCAGTAGTCGTTCCTATGGTCAGCCAGTCTACGAACTGGAAGATATTAAAGCCTCTATTCGTGTATATATCGCGCGAGCCGTCACACGTTTAAGAGCAGATCATTCTCTATGTCGTATGGTGGGAGTGTTTATTCAAACGAGTCGCTTTAATTCTACTGAAAAATACGCACCTTATCTGGCCATTACACTGAATGAGCATACCGATGACTTAATTAGTATCACCCAAGCAGCAACGCGTGCCGCCGAAAAAATCTTTAAAGCGGGATTTAAATATAAAAAAGCCGGTGTGGTGTTATTAGAAATCATTCCAAAACAAAACTTTACCCCAGATTTGTTTTGCGATATGGCGTTAAGACAAAGCCGTTTGAAACTGTCCGACACCATCGACGATATTCAAAAAAAATTTGGGCATCATTTTGTCTCGATCGGCTTAGCGCAGGACGATGCTGCAACATGGCGGATGAAAAAAAATCTGTGTTCCCCCGCTTACCTGAGTAATTGGAATGAACTGCTCCGTGTGAAATAAAACGTTTGATTGAAACGCTACGCTGTAGTGGCGCTGTTAATGTCTGCTGTGTTAACCGAAATGATCATTTGCAATTGCTGAATATTTATTTAGTATTTAAATGAATATTCATTTTTATATTCTCCTATTTTAAATTATGTCTGATGTTCAATTAACGCTGAGCGAATACCTATCTGCGGTCAAAGAAGTCATTCAATTGGCTTTTGATGATGCCGTGTGGGTCAAAGCCGAGATTCGAAATTTAAACATCAAAGGTGGACATTACTATCTAGAATTGGCTGAAAAAGAACAAGAAAGCGATAAAGTCATTGCCAGTTGTAAGGCCACAATTTGGAAATTTACTGCAAATAAAGTTGTCGGAAAATTTGAACGTGAAAGCGGCATTGAGCTCAGTCGTGACTTAAATGTCTTGGTTAAAGTGCGTGCCAAATTTGAACCGCAGTACGGCTTTTCAGTCAATATCGAAGAAATTGATTCGAGTTTTACTTTGGGTGATCTGGCTCGACGTTATCAACAAATTTTAGAAAAACTCACCGGCGAAGGTCTGATTCATAAAAATCGAAACTTGCCTGCGCCATTTGATATTCAGCATGTCTTGGTTATTGCGCCTGAAAATGCGGCTGGCTTAGGTGACTTTAAAAAAGATGCAGATGCACTACAACATGCTGGCGTGTGTGAATTTGTCTATCATGCTGCCACCTTTCAAGGAAATACCGCAGCACAAAGTATCCGAGATGCTTTAGCACTGGGTTTAAGACAATGGGCCAATGACTTTCAAACTGCGCCAGATTTGATCGTGATAATCCGTGGTGGCGGTGCCGTTAATGATCTTGCTTATCTGAATGATTATGATTTGGCTGCCCTTCTATCTAAGCGTAGCGTACCGATTTGGGTCGGTATCGGCCATGAAAAAGACCGTACAATCTTAGATGAAATTGTACATCGCTCTTTCGATACCCCGAGTAAAGTGATTGGGGGAATTCGTAATTATATTGTTGAGCGAACTCAGGACGTTTTAGAGGCATTACAAAGCATTCAACTACACTCACAACATCAAATTGCTCTGTATCAAAGTCAAAATGATCAGTTACTACAAGTCATAAAGACCTTGGCTCAGAGTCAAATCAATGACTCAACTCGGCTATTACAACAATACCAAGATAACACTGCTTATTTTGCTCAGTTACAACTTAAAACAGCTGCACAGAATATTGAAATACTCATGCGTGAGACTTTGCTGCAAAACCCTGCACATGTTCTCTCCAAAGGTTATGCCATCGTCCGGCAGCAAGGTCACGCCATTCGTGCAACGAAAAATCTTCAGCCTTCAACGCATTCACCGATTGAAATTGAAATGCAAGACGGTGTCATTACGGCTGACATTCAACATATACAGGTAAAAAATCATGACGACTGATACTCTAAGTTTTAAAGAAGGCTATGAAGTTTTAAAACGTAATGCTGAATTACTCGAATCTCAGCAAGAACCCGATATTGATAATCTTATGAAAATCGTTGAAGAATCGATGCAAGCCTATAAAGCCTGCAAGACCCGTGTTGAAGCAGTACAACAGGCACTGAATGATACGTTTAAAGATTGATTTCTCAATTCATTATTTGCATAAAAAAACGCAGCCTAAGCTGCGTTTTTTTATATTCAAATTTTGACTTCTCTTAGAAGCGCCAGTTATAGAATAAGTCAATTGCACGCTCTAAAGACTGACTCGCTTCCAAGTACAAACGTTGATTCATTTGATAACGTAAGGTCAGTTTATTCACTGGTGTAAATACCCCGACGCCATAACGAATGAATAAGTCAGGTGTGATATAACCCGTCACAGAAACCTGAGTATCATCCCCTGTTCCTTGAGCATCTAATGCCAAACCACTCAGACCAAATGTACGACCAATTTGATTGGTCAATGCACGTGTACCACCCAAGCCCATACTAATACCGGCTGCAGCAATCGTGTTGTTCACATCAGAACGGAAACCTTCCGCCTGACTTAAACCTGAACTTCCTTCATTGATACGACCTGTAATTAAGGCATTTAAGGCTTCTTGTTCAGATAGACCTGCATCGTTATACACCTGAATTGCAGGGCTTGATGCTGTACCTGTCACACGAACACCAACAGTACTGCCTTGCACGGCTTTATTGGCATCGATATCTAAAGTAGGGTTCGCCAATGGTCCATTAAAACGGGCAATCGCACGGTTCAAGTCCAGACTTTGACCATAAGCTTCAATTTTCACACGCTGAGAAACACCGATTGCACCATTGGCACGCATTGCTGTTTCTAATCCACGTTGTGTCAAATTCAAACGACCAATCAACGGAATTCGGCTATCAAAACCTTGGAAAATAACTTGATTACCAATATTTACCTGTACGTCAGCGCGAATATCCCAAGGACGTGCCGATTTTAAGATTTCAAGTTGGTTATCACCTTCATGTACCACACGCACATCTGAAGATACCCCAACCACTGTTGCAGACGATTCTGGCATCGAAATTAATGCGCGCGGCACATCAATTTTACCTTTTAGGGTTAATTTCTTACTAAAAGGCAGCACATCTAAAGATAAATCAGGCGTTACAACAGCAGTGATCAATGGCGCTTGACGGACCAACATTTCATTACCCGTTAAATTCAACTGGATACGTGGATCATTTTTCCAGTCAATATTTCCGTTTAATTTGCCCACACCACGACCACTATTAAATGCACCATCAATCGTCGCGTGGTTTTGACGTACAGCAGAATACAACTGAATATTGGTCAAGTTCACAGGTAATGAAATCATGCTAATCGAGCCATTTTTCACTCGAATCTCACCATCCATTAAAGGCTGAGACAATGTTCCAGTAATTTTTGCCGCATAAGACAACGTACCGCCCATTGAACGGACATCTTGTATAAATGGTTTTAAGATTTTCAATTGAACTTGGTTAAAGGCCACTTCACCGCGGATCGGTTTATTGGCTTTATACGGATCAATAATAATATTGGCATAACCTGTACCAATATCAGGAGCTTTGGTATCGAGTCGAATTTGTAGCCCTTCAGCGACACTTTTCGCAATCAAACCTACTTCATCATATTTTAAAGTGGATGCTAAATACTGTGGGTCTTCCGCTGCTAAACCGAGTAAACCGTCACGAGTCACTAATCGTGCATCAATTTTAGGTTTTGCACCTTTCGCCCAAGACGCTTTCGCATAACCATTCACTTTACCCGTAATCGCCAGGCCTTCAGGCATAAATGCTGCGAAGTCGTTTAGGTCTAGGTTTTTTGTCACAAAAGATACATTGCCGCGGTTTTTATTCACACGAATCGGCTGATCAAAACATAATTCACTTTGCTGACTCATCCAACAATGCGCGCCAACAAATAAGTCAGACTGTGCAGTGTTGTAAATAATTGATGCATTTTGACGCTGCACAAGACGTGTACGCAAGGAGTCAAAATCGCCTTTTTGAATCTGACCGAGCCAATTATTTTGTGCGTTGAAACCACCAGCTAACTGCACATAAAATTTTGATAATTTATTTTCAGCACTGACTTTTAATAAATGCGCATTACGTGTACCGGCCAGTGAAATTTGACCTTTCACAATCTCACGGTTGTTACTGCGTAAATTATCCATCGTTGCCGTTAATAAACTTGGTGAAGTCGCAGAAGTTGGCAACTCGCCTTGCACCCGTATTTTTTTCACACTGAATAAATTATTAAATGCAAAATCATCTATTGCGATATTGGCAGATGCTTGCAGTCGTGGCTGTGCTTGAACATTTAAGTAGCCATAAGCACGTCCACGTAGGCCTGCATAAACTTCATATAACGCTGGTGCATTAATTTTCAATTGTAAATTTTGTGCATTACCAGTGGCTTGAATTTGGTTATTGGCATAAGCCAACAGCAAATTATTCGCTTCAAACTGTTTTGGCATAAAGCCGGATTGATTTGAATTAATCACCATCGCCAAGTTACCTTGACCACGGACAGGTTTGTTATTGATCATACCTGCCAAATTCAGGCGTTCAATTTGAATACGTTTTAGCGCATCTGACCACACACCATTGGTTTTTAAATTTCCAGATAATTCACCCCGTACATTTGAGGCAAAATAATGCGGCTTAAAATGCACTAGTGATGCATTGATATCCCAACCAATGGCTTTTTGCAGCAAAACCTGTCCATTGGCTGAAATCTTACCTGCCACGCCATCATGACGCAGTTCGGCTATTTTAATTAATTCAGGTGTACCCGATACTTTGAAAATCAAACTGCCTTTACTTGCGGCAACTTGGCTTGCATTGAGGCCACCATCATAATTCACAGCAAAAGCTTTAAAGCCTCCACCTTGTTTCTCATCATGGAAAGTCAGCGCAGCAGTAGATTGACCTGTTAAATGAACTGTTTCATTTTGCTGTGCTAGTCGGCCTAACAAATCAATATTATTCAGCTGAATAATCTGTTGATTTGGTTTTGCATAACCATTGGCTTTTAATGACCCTGTAATTTGATCGACAGGCGCAGCAGCCACGATGGTTTGTGGATTGAACTGCTGTGCTTGTACATTGGCTTGCCATTTCAGCATACGTTTTTCATCAGGCAATTCTACAACTGCGTTACCTTTGAGCTGACCTTTGTCGGCCACATAACTAAAGGCAGGGACATTGAGATTGTTATTTTTCAGATTCAGTTTGGCTTGATATTGTCCAGCAGGCAGAGCACCTTTTTCATGTCGTGACACGGTGGTCGCCACATTAATGTTTTGCTGACCTTCTGTAAGCGCCAATTGCACATTGCCCGAATCACTACTCAACCATCCAACATATGGCACTGCACGGTCTATATTTTTCCAAGACACATCCATCAGCATCGGCTGAGCTTTATTATTTTTAGCAGGCGCTTGATCGAGTTTTAAATTCCAAGTTTCATATTGATCAAAATCCACCAACGCCGTCAGGTGCATGCCTTTTTCAAGGGTCCCTTTAGAAGCAATCTTACTATTTAAACTCACAGGTAGAAAATCTTGAACCACCTGCGGAATCAACTTATGTTTTGGATTAATTTTATCTAAACGACCGCTTACATCCCAAGTGACCTGATCTTTCCAACTCACCACGCCGCCCAAATTGACAGCGCCGCCCATCACTTGACCATTTAGGTTAGTAATATCAAGTTGATTGACCAAGTCCGTACTCATGAGCGCAGTATATTTACCTTCAGGAATATTGGCCCCGCTCAGGTCCGTGTCTAAATCTAAATTGAGACGCTGAATATCCCCATTGAATTTTGCCAGACCATTTTTAGCAAAGAGCTTTTGCTCAGTCAGTAACGGTAAATGATAGTTTTTAAATTTGAGCGCACCAAACATCGGGACATGTGGACGCATCGGATGGACCACAGCCCAACCAGTTAAAAGATCTGGGGTATGTGTTGCCACACCGGCTTGAATTGTATCCAACGATCCTTTAGCCACCACTTGAATATCATGAATATTCAAGCTTTCACGTAGTGAAGGTAAGTTGACTATACCCACAGCATTTAGCGGATACTTGTCTTCAAACTTCATATTCCCAGACGCTTGGCGCACAGACAAATACCCCATATCCATACGGGTATCTTCGAATTTTAATTCCGTCCCTGACCAAAGCGCTTCATTTAATTCAATGTCATAAAAATCCACACCTGAACTATGCGTTTTAATCAACATATGATCTAAATCTGCATGATCGACACGAAGTACGAACGGCAGACGGATTTCACTAAATGCAAAAGGTTTATCGCTAGGTGGGGTCTTGGTAATAATTTGCAGATTTTTAACATCTGCCTTATTTAAGTGAATTTCTTTATTAATAATGGCACGCCAACCGAGTGTAATATCGGCACGGTCAATTTTTACATCGACAGGTTTTAGCGTAACGAGGACATTTCGTAAAATAATGCCCCGCCACAGGTTACCACCTTCATATTCATAGTGAATGATTTGCTGACGTTCCAGAACACGGTCAAGTAAAAACTTACTGCCTTTGTCTGTAGAGAACATGACCGCCAATGCAGCCACCAAAAAGATAAGCACGAACACGAAGGTCAAAATGACACTTCGAAGAATACGACGCTTCTTTGGCAGTTGCTCTACCGGCGTTTCGTTTTCTGGTTCTTGCTGTTCTTGTTCAGTCATAAAAAACACATCACCTAAAAATTATAATTGTGAACCAATAAAGAAATGTAAACGAATTGGTTTGCTGTCGTCAGAAAGTCCAGTAGCGACATCTAAACGAATTGGACCAATTGGAGAAGCCCAACGAATCCCCACACCTGCGCTATATGCAGTCGGTGTATTAAAGTCTTTATCGTACGCATTACCAAAGTCACTAAAGACCGCAGCACGCCAGCCTTCTTTAAATTGGTAGTTATATTCTAATGAACCCGTTGCCAAGACTTGACCACCAATTTTATAGCCATTTTCTTCGGCCGCTAAACTCTTATAGTCAAAGCCGCGAATGGTTTGGTCACCACCGGTAAAGTAGCGTAAGTTATAAGGAACTTTATCAAAGTTCTCTGTCAGAATATAACCTAAATCACTGCGCCCCACGAACTGGTGATTATCATTTTCACCCAATGAATAAATAAAGCGCCAGCCCGCATTCAAGATCGCCATGTCAGCATCTGAAAGTAAGCTTTCACTTCCGACTTCAACTTTATAGGTTTGCTTGATCCCTTTACTCGGATTCACACGTTTATCAGAGTCGGTTCGAGAAATTTCATAGCCAAACATCAAAGACTGCTGTTCATTGTTGGTATTTACCAAGAACGCATCTGGAATGTCATCACTAGGACTTAGGCCGTCATCGGTAATACGGTCCAAACGGTAACGTAAACCAAAGGTATGCTGCCAACTACCACGTGGGTTTTTAATAATCCGGTCAACCCCAGCTACAGCAGATTCAATCGAAAGATTGACGCCTTGACCGACATCATCACGTTCTTCACGCTCATAACCACCAACCAAACTGACATAGTCATTTAATGGATGGTTATATGGAATGTTATAGCGACCATCAATCGATTGACGGATTTTGGATACTTCCATGTTGGCGTCAAAAGAATGACCACGTTTGTTTACAATGGCACGACGATACTGGCCACGAACACGTGTACCGGTGTCGGTACCAAAACCAGCACCAATTTCTGCACTATTCAACTTATCTGCATTTAGTGTCACGATCACAGGGACTTTTTTATCTTCACGTGCTTGCGCTTTTAAACGTTCTTGTTCTGCTTGTTTGGCATCTTGCGTATCTTGCAACCTGCGTAATTTAGAGGATTGCTCTGCATCATTCACCCCCGCAAATTGGTCTTCATCAACCACTTTTTGCGTGACTTCCTTATTCGACATCACTTCCGTTTTGTCTTTCACTACTTGTGAACTTTCAGACAACTGATTTTGATCGACCAAGGTCTGAATATCTGGTGGCAGTTCAAGCGGCTTTTCAATTGGGTCTGGACGAATCGCATCAACTAAGGTGTAGTTAAAATAGCGAGAGTTGGTCAGGTTATTGGCTAAACCATTTACACGCCAGAAAGTATAATCAGCACCATCTTTCCACGTCACTAAGCTTTCTAAAATATCGCGATCCAATGGAAACTCTGCATTAGGATCACTCATTCGAAATTCGACTTCCCCAAGCTTATAACGCTCACCCGTTTCAAATCGCAAATTGATATCGGCTGTATTTTGTGGTTGAGCCACTCTTACATCGTGCAAACGCCAGTACGAGTCGAAATAACCGTTATTAGTTGCTGCATCATTAATTCGGCCTTTCGTCGTTTCGTATTCACCATGATTAAGAATGTCACCTTCTTCCTGATCTGGTAAAACACCAATCACCTGAAACTGAGCTTGATTTGCTCCAGCCCCTGAAAATTCAATATTTTGCTTTTGAATTTGCACAGGCGTATTTGGTGTAACCAATACACGAACTTTACTATCAGACACTTTTTCAAATTTGAATTCTGACTGATAAAAACCTACAGCTTGTGCAGCTTGATTGGACAAGCTGCGTAATTGAGGCAAAGCCGATGGAAAATCGCTAAAAGACTCTTGAGTAAAACTTGAAAGCTTGCCTTTAATATTGGCTTTGAGATCTTCCAGCGCCGCACCGTAAGCCTTACTCGAAGTCTGACTGGTATTATGTGCTGAGGTAATTTCAACATCCGCACTAATTCGTGGCACTTTTGCCGTATTCATCTGACGTGGCGGACGTACTTTATATAATAAGCGCTTAAAAATACCCGGCTCTGCATCATCTTCCACGGTTGGATTATTCAGCTCTTGCAGCGTACTGGCATTTTCATTTTGTGTCGCAATAATTTCATTATCAGAGCGAATTTCACTCATGAGCTGATCAATATTGACTGGCGCTTGGTTAATTTCCGTTAACTCTTTTTGGGTAATATCCGCTACAGCAACTTCTGTTTGCTGTGTCGCACGGTACTCCTGCGCCTGACGTTTGGCCTCTTCAGCAACTTGGAAGATTTCATTCGCCATGTTTTGATCAACAGGTGTCACGGGTAAGTTTTCTAAATCTTCGAACTCAATGGGTTTAAATTCTTGTAGTTGTGTTCCTGCTTGCTGCTGTTCTTGCAGCATTTTCATACTATCAACAGATTCTTTCGGCTCATTTATATTTTCAATTTTTTCAATTGCTTCAGGCGTCGACAGCCCTTGCTTTACAGCCTCATCCTTGATTTCAGCAACAATCTCTGCTTTTGTATCTGCAGAGGTTGGAACAGTTTCCGCGGGAGTTTGGGCGAAACTATGCTGAGCACACAAGGTCAAAAAGATGCTCATATATAGACTTTTATTGCTATGATGCTGTCGTATGCAGTGAGCCATACTGTGATGAAGCATTGTTTTTTTAAACTTGATTTTTGCAGGCATAGCAAACTCTAACAAATTTCATTATGTAATGGACTTAGTCAATCAGATGTAGAGCTAAAGATCTTATATCTATTGGTTTTTCGCCATCTCCAAACTCAAAAACATATTACATGATTTTTTTAGAGATTTTACCAATCACTCACATTTCTTAATAAAACTTAATGTAGCAAGACGCTTATGAATAACAACGAACATCTGCTAGGTACACGCCGTTTCCTGCCTATGTTTTTGACCCAATTTTTTGGGGCGCTCAATGACAATGTCTATAAACAGGCTTTATTGTTGGTCATCACCTATGGATTAATCCAACAACAGGCATTACCCATCAGCACGCTAAACAATCTAGCTGCATTATTGTTTATTTTACCCTACTTTATTTTTTCAGCGACAGCGGGACAGATCGCAGATAAGTTTGAACGTTCACAACTTGTCCGTGGTATCAAAATTTTAGAAATTATCATCATGATCATCGGCAGTATTGGCTTTCTGACCGGTCATTTATGGTTATTATTGGTGGCTCTATTTTTGATGGGAACCCATTCGACATTTTTTGGTCCAATCAAATATGCGATTTTGCCTGAAATTTTAAAACCCAATGAGCTGATGTCAGGCAATGCGCTGTTCCAATCTGCGACATCCATGGCGATTTTGATCGGTATGATTTTAGGTGGAACTGTCATTGCATCTTCAAATGGCAATCTCACTTGGATCAGCCTGACAGTCTTAAGCATTGCTATTTTGGGTTATATCTCAAGTCGTTTTATCCTTAAGCAAAATGTGACTGCCCCAGATTTAAAGATCGACTGGAATTTTTTTCGAACAAGTTATCAAACCATCAAATACGCTAAAAGCTTGCCTTTAGTCTTCACAATTTTACTCGGTAATTCATGGTATTGGTTTTATGGTGCAACCTACCTCACCCAAATTCCACAAATGACTCAGCAAAATCTACATGCCTCTGAAAATGTCGTTAGCTTGCTATTGACCTTTTTCTCTGTCGGTGTGGGCGTAGGTTCATTGCTTTGTCGTAAATTGGGCGGCACTCAAGTCAATATTAAGATGGTTCCCATCGGTGCTGTCGGTTTAACGGTATTTGCACTGTATTTAGCGTTTAGTTTGACCCTCGTCCCGACTCAAACTGGCCCACTTATTACCCTTTCAGAAGTATTTCACCAAGGGTGGAGCTATTACCATGTAATGATCGCAGTGACTTTATTGGGGATTAGCGGTGGTTTTTACATTGTTCCACTATATGCCATGATGCAAGCCTATTCGCCTCGCTCACATCGTGCACGAGTGGTTGCCGCTAATAACATCTTAAATGCGGTATTTATGGTATCTTCTGCTTTATTCTGTATTATTATTTTGAGCATATTACAGATTGATATTAAAATACTTTTCTGCACGACTGCTGTACTTAGCGCCATTTTCTGTATTTGGCTGTTAAAACGAATCAAACCTTTGCTTCAAACTACGCAAGTCTCTCTGGAGGATTAATCCATGCGTCAATTTACAGGTGTCGACAAACTTATTCACTCATTTGATCAGGCCTTACGTAGTTTAGTTCCCGGAGCAACGGCTGCACATCGTGAAAATCCGTCTGTTGCTGAAAAGACTCAACTTGCAGTCAGCGAAGCACGCCATGTGGCAGGTCTAATGCGGGTAAACCATAGTGGTGAAGTTTGTGCCCAAGCGCTTTATCATGGCCAAGCACTCACCGCTAAACTGCCAAATGTCCGCCGTGAAATGGAACACGCTGCGATTGAAGAACAAGATCATTTGGCTTGGTGTGAAGACCGCTTAAAAGAATTAGACAGCCATACCAGTCTGCTCAACCCTGTTTGGTACGGCCTTTCTTTTGGGATGGGTGCATTGGCAGGTATTGCCGGTGATAAATATAGCTTAGGTTTTGTCGCTGAAACTGAGCGTCAAGTGAGCCTGCATTTAGAAGACCACATCCGCCAACTTCCTGAACAAGACGAACGTTCACGTAAAATCTTAGTGCAAATGAATGAAGATGAGCTGCATCACCGTGATACAGCACTCAATGCAGGTGGTGTAGACCTTCCTGTTCCAGTTCGTATTGCCATGACTGGTATTTCTAAGCTGATGACCAAAACCAGTTATTACATTTAATGATTTTCTAATGATTGTCGCTAAGTTTTATAAATAGTGAACAAAAAGCCTGCAATGATGCAGGCTTTTTCATAAGTAATGTTTTGACTCTAATACAATAATTCCTTCGCCATCAAAACAGTTTATAGGCTGCCATCGACTTGGTGTAAACCAATCAAAATTCAAACTATAAAGTTGCTCAGTGGACGGATAACCTGATCCACCTAATTCAAGCAGCCATCCTGCCTGACAAATTTCCTTTTGGTTATTAATCACAACAGAATGATCATTTGCCAATTCCAGCAATAAATGACGATCCAGCTCAAATGCAATAACATCAAATCCAGCTATTTGAATAAGCTCTGGAAAACGAGCCGAAGTCAGACCTTGACGAATATCAGTCATCTGTTCAAGAGAATAGTTGGTTTCAAATGATCGGTTAATCCACGTGCCTTCAGGCAATACAACCTCTCCAAAGTTTAAGGGTTCCTGCAACTGTATATGAATTTTCTTTTGATGCTGCCACTCTGCATAGTCAGAACTAAGATCTGAAATCACAAACAATCCAAGCGTTACTGCAACAAATAAAGGGAAAAACAATACGCCAGATAAACCAATTTTAAGTACCGCATTTACTTTATATGGTCGATTTTTTTGCTTTTTATACCAATTATTCCAACTCAACCAAATGGCAATGACAATAAATAGCACCAAAATCGCAAAGCAAATAATAAGAAAACCTCCCGCACCCGCACCATAACCTAAACCCATATTGCTCTCACTGAATATCCTTTTAAATCTTTTGATTATGTTTTGACGATTTTATCAGATCAGCCACGTTCACTTTATCAATGTTGATGATGCTTACGCCACCACTTCAACACCGTATAGAGCACACGTAAAAATACGATACATAATACAACGGCAATAACGATGTAAATATCTTGATGATAAGACAACATTTTCGCCCAAAACAGATGTAAATAATGACTCATTTGAAAGCCAATCGTAGCGACCAACATCGCCCAAATAAAACAGGCGACCAGATTAATCAGCACATATTTCCAAACAGGATAAGCACGCACACCTACAACAATAGGTAAAATGGTTCTAAAGCCCCAAGCAAAGCGCATAAATAAAATGGTCAAAATAGGATAACGTTCAATAAACTGGCTCGCACGATCGAATTTTTGTGCAAATTCCGCATTTGATTGGATAAGTTTTTACCCATAGCGAGCGCCCATTTGATAATAAAACTGATCGCCAATAAAACTGCCTAGCATCGCCACTGCAATCAACATTGGAAAATGAAGTATGTGTTGATGTACGGCATAGGCGCCAATCATCAGCACTGTTTCTCCTTCAAACAATGTGCCAATAAAAATCGCAATATAGCCATAGTGCTGAATCAGATCCGTCCAGTTCATATCATTATTTGGAAGCTAAAAAGATAATGTAATCCTGCGACAGCCTATACGCTAGCGCATACCATGACAGGATTTGAACATTTTTTGTTATTGTCTACTTGGGATATTTAGGGACATTTGAAATATACGTCATGAGTTTTGAAAGCATTGCGTTTCATTCGCTCAATCCACTAAAACCTTTTGGCAACTCACCATAGGAAATTGATGTGCTGGATGTTCAAACATTTCATTTTTCCAAATGTCGAACATTGGTATTTTAACATCGAGTGCTAAAGGCAGTTTTTTCGGATTAAATTGCATGTGCGCTAAGCCTTCGCCCCACGCGATCAGATCCAGATCCAAAGCGATATTATGAGACGGACGAACACGACCTGAGTCTGCTTCCATTTTTTTCAGTAAGGTGCTGATTTCATCTACAGATAAACTGCTTTTCACCAAACAAGCTGCATTCCAATAATCCGCCCCAATGCCATCACGACAAGGAATCACATAAATTTTGGAAAATTCAGCATGACCCAAAGCCTGAATTTGACGTAAAGCCAGTTGAAAATGCGGTTTAGGATTGAAATTACTCGCCAGAGCTAGGGCGAAAATCGTTTCGGTGGCGTTCAAGACGAATTCCTACAGAATTGGCTTGCGCGATAATGGCAGGCTTCCGGATGGTAATCATAATAGATTCAATGCTGTCATAGGTAGCAAAAAGTGCATCAATCACCAGTTTTGCTGCATGTTCGATCAATTTAGGTTGAGCAGTTTGAATGACTTTGGCTGATATTTCGCAAATTTCAGCATAATTCAAGGTATCTTCAAGCTCATCTGACTGAGCCGCCTGCGCTAAACTGGTTTGAATATTGAGGTCGAGCATCAAAGGCTGAATAATCTGACGCTCCCAATTGAAACAGCCGACGACAGTCTCAACTTTCAAACCTTCAATGATAATTGCGTCCATTCTTACACTCAAAATAAAATCTTAAACATCAATAAAATCCTCCTGTTTAAGCAAGAGGATTTTATTTATATCTTGCGGCTAAATTATTGCTTCAACAATAAATTAGGGTCCATAGTCTGCACCATTTGAATACGCTGGTCTGCATAAATATCGGTATATGGCGCAAGGATGCGCATAAAGCGATCGAAGTACAACATTTGTTTGAATAATAAAGCGAAGTCACGTGGGAAGCGAATACCATGACGCTCTCCGACTTGTACCATATCCATCATAATGTCATTCAAATCGGCAGGATTTGAAGTTAATAATTCCTGTGGATCAGCCAAAAGCACACCGCTAAATAAGCGCTCTAAATCAGCAGCTAAAACTTGTGTATCAATTTTGACAGCCGTCATGCCCATTTTCAGCATGTTTTCAGCCATCAAGTTGTAGTCAGTTTTTTGTAGGGCATCCATAAACGCAATACATGCTGTCCACACTTCAGGTTTCAACTGGCCCACGATACCAAAATCGATGAAGCCAACTCGACCATCTTCTAGCAGCATCAGGTTGCCTGCATGTAAGTCTGCATGGAAACTATTACATAACATCAAGCTGCCAAACCATGTATTCATCGCTGTTACCAAAACTTGCGATGGATCTTTAGCGACTTTCTTGACCACATCAAAATCAGTCAATGGTACGCCGTATAAACGTTCCATCGTTAAGACTCGACGCGTTGAATATTGGTGATAAACTTTTGGTGCTGTTGCGGCTTTGTTTTGAGTCACATTCAGATAATTCACAAAGTCGTCAAGATTTTGAGCTTCTTCAATAAAGTCCACCTCACGTACCATGCGAACTTTAATTTCTTCAACGATATCTGCAAGTGAAGCAAATTTGACTTTAGGTACAGCTTTTTCAACCAGTTTGGTTGCCCAATGTAAAACGTTTAAATCTGTATAGAGAATCGTCTCGACACCCGGCTTTTGCACCTTGATAACAACATTTTCACCACTGACCAATTTAGCAGCGTGTACCTGTGCTATCGATGCAGAAGCCAAAGGCTTTTCATCAATTGAAGCAAATATTTCATCTAAATTACGACCAGCAAATTCTGAAGCCAATACCTGCTGCACATAACTAAACGGCAATGAAGGTGTCTGATCTAAACAGCCTTGGAACTCTTCGACATATTCACGTGGAAATAAAGAAGGTGTACTTGCAATAAATTGACCTAATTTAATATAGGTTGAACCCAGTGATTCAAAAGTTTCACGCATGAGTTTTGCGTTACTTGGTTTTTCTGTCGCGTATTTAAAACCGGCTTTAGCCGCGACCACTGCGGTCTCACCCATTCGGGCAACCGAGCGAATTCCATCTAACCAGATATTGTTTTTCATAATGTCTTAGAAAAAAATAATTAACATGAGTGTAGCAAAAAAATAAGGGCTTGCTGCTTTATCTTGCCTGACAGATTGGACAATCTGGATCTTTTTCAAAAGCGAGAATTTTTTGTTTCATTGACAGACCATCCCACAACAAAAGTTTTTGTTTCAATACTGTCTTTCCTAAACCCAAATAAAGTAAAGCATGATGAGCTTGCAAACTTGCCATAACATTTGGTGTGGTTGCAAGCACACCCGAGTCTGCACAGCGCAAACTTTCATTGGCTTGTTGTTCTTTTGGAAATAGACATTCATAACATGCCGCGTTTCCTTCGACCATAAACAGTTGCCCTTGGAAACCAATCGCTGAAGCACTAATCAGCGCCACATTATTTTCTACGCAGCTCACATTGACCAAATAACGCGTGCTGAAATTATCACAACCATCGAGAACCAAATCTTGCTGTGAAATCAATGCCTTTGCGTTGCTTTCATCTAATTTTTTGGTATAGCTTTGCACTCGGATATGCGGGTTAATCGCTTGTAAGCGTTTAGCCAAAATTTCCGATTTATAAAAACCTACGTCATTTTTGGTATATGCGATTTGTCGTTGCAAATTACTGATTTCAATTCGATCTGCATCGATTAAAGTAATTTGTCCGACGCCTGCACGTGCCAATAATTCGGCTGTGGTACACCCAATTCCACCACACCCTACGATGAGTACATTGGCAAGTTTTAGCTTCTCTTGTGCATCGATGTCCCATCCATCAAGCAATATTTGACGGCTGTATAAATGCATTTCATCATCACTTAATTCAAATTCAGATGTTGATTCATTCGATTTAAACGTAGACAAAGTATTTCCTTATTAAAATTCGTCAAGCATAAAAAATGGGCGAGTTTATATCGCAGGCAAAAGATTAAAAAAACCGATATCCATCAAATGTTATTCGGCTACAAACCCGAAACAGTGTAAAAACACCCGGCTATTTGAGCAAGACAATATACAGCTTAAAGTTAGAATAAATGCTCTGTAGACATGACATTTTTCTCAGTTAGCGTATCTTCAATTACACTATTTAAAAAACAGTATCTCAAACACCTTAGTATGTAGGAACATCATCGAGGTATAGCCTATACATGTTTTAAAAATAATAAATAAAAAATATAGTTATATTTTTAAACATATTTAGTTGCACTAGAGCTGCTTATATTAGGTTAATTTTAATGATTCTTTTCTACCTTAGCCTCAGAAAATAAAACTTAATCCAAGATATTTTAAGCGTTTATGTATGCAAAGAGATTTAATCCGTAGGTATATGTATGAATTCAGTGAGAATTAAATTGCTGACATAATATGTTCGATAAACTTATGAGCTAACACACATTATTCAAATACTTTGTGCTCAGTCATATTTACCCCTTTACCCCAAAGTGATTACTTAAAAGTGGAGAATAAAAATGTCACAAGAATACGTTGAACAAGATCAGCGACAAAAATTATGGGAACTCATTAAAGACGTGCGTTTCACCATGATTAGCCATGTCACTGACAAGCAAGAAATTCATTCTCAACCTATGACTATGCTTAATTCTGATAAGATGAATGAGCATGAAAATATCTATTTTCTTATGAAAGAAAACAATGACCTTGTAGAGGCAGTCAATGCAGGTCGTAATCATCTTGGATTAGCATTCGCTAAACCTTCAGACGATATTTATGTATCAATTAGTGCTCATGGAGAAATCAGTACAGATGCGGCCCTAATCGATAAATTATGGAATCCTTGGGCTGAAAACTGGTTCGATGGCAAGACTGATCCTACTGTTCGCGTTTTGATAGCTAATGCTATTAGTGCAGAATTCTGGAATGTCAAAGACAATAAAGTCACCCATTTATTCAAAGTTTTGAAGGGCAATTTAACGGGTAAAACTCAAGAACTTGATACTGAACATAATACCCTGAACTTAAAATAAATGATTTTATTGATTTGAATTAATGCTTTAATTTTAGGTTAATTTGGATTGTCCCACAGTTAGTCAAGTGCATATATGATCTCGAATGAATGGTTTCACCAGCTCAAACATCAATTTAAAAAAGGCTGCATCAAGCAGCCTTTTTTGCGTATATAAATTGATTCAACTTACCTTTTGAATTAATTGCGCTTTGGCCACTTCTTGTTGCTTTAATAAGTTACGTTGGATTTTTCCACTCGATGTTTTAGGCAACCCATCCACAAATTCAATTTCTTTTGGATAAGCATGCTTGGATAAACGAGATCTTACATAGGCTTGTAGCTTATCCATGAGTTCTGAACTTGCTTGATATTGTGGTTTCAATACCACAAAAGCTTTGACCAATTCAGTTCGCTCAGGATCAGGCTTACCAACAACTGCCGACTCTAAAACCTCTTCACATTCTAATAATGTGCTTTCCACATCGAAAGGCCCTACACGATAGCCTGACGTTGTAATGACATCGTCTGCACGACCTACAAAATCAATGCCGCCTTCTTCGTTTAAACGAACGGTATCACCGGTTAAATAGTAGTTCCCGACAAAGGCTTTACGGTTATTGCCACCATAGCCTGTGAACCACATGAGTGGAGATTGCGACCAGTCTAATGCCAATGTTCCAATGCCACCACGTTCAATTTCTTGATAGTCTTTATTAAGCACCGCGAAACGATGGCCCGGTATAGCAAAACCGGCTGAACCCACTTTTTTGTAGTGTTCTAAAGCATGATGATTTGCAATCACCATACCGAGTTCTGTTTGCCCATATTGGTCATAAATATTGACGTTTAAATCGTGATTAAACCATTGAATCACTTCGGGCGTTAGTGGCTCTCCTGCACTACTCACAACCCGTAAATGTGATTTTAGGGATTCATCAAATTTTTCTTTAAAACCAAAGAACATACGAAATGCCGTTGGTGAACCGGTCAAATTACTGACTTTATATTTTTTGATGACTTGAAGTGCATGATCAACACTAAAAGCACGTTCATCCATAATAATGCTGTGTCCTAAACTTAATGGCCCTGCAATTCCATAGTACAAACCATAAGCCCAACCCGGATCTGCCAAATTCCAAAATGAATCTTCATCACGCAAATCAACCGCATGTGTCATATACCCTTTAAATGCCAATAACGCTTTGTGTGGCACAGGTACAGACTTGGCCAAACCGGTCGTTCCCGATGTAAACATCATTAAAAATTCATCGTCAAATGAACGTGGTATTGAGTTATATGTGGTGTCATGAAGTTGCAGCTCTGACCAAAAGTCAGGATCTGTCTGAATTGCTTGATCGGCATGCACGGTTAAAATATGCGGTAAATCAATGTGATTGAGTTTTGATCGTTGCTCAGTGTTGGTTACAATCAGCTTTGTTCCCGCAGTTTGCACCCGATGCTCAATCGCTTTGGACTCAAATGCCGTAAACAAAGGCTGATAAATTGCCCCTATACGCCATGTTGCAAAAATTGTAATCAATAACTCTGCAGTACGGGGTAATAGACCTGCAATGCAATCACCTGCTTTTAGCCCAATGCGCTGATAATAATTCGCCAATTGTGCAGAAGCTAAATCTAATTGCTCAAAAGTCCATTGTTCAGATTCACCATTTTTACCTTCCCAGATCAGTGCAGTTCGATTTTGCCCAACATAGCGCCCACAACATTCATCATAAGCATTGATTGAACTTGGCGTACCGACCAATTGTTCTGCAACCATTTTTTCAAAATTAAAATCACGATATGCTTGTTCTAGTGTCTTCATGACGACAATTCCTATCCTGTTCTCTATGATTCAAAGTGCAAGACTTTGAGGTTTATTGATCTTGTTGTTGTACCGCTGCGTACTAGTGACGATTCCTTTGCCACATCCGCTTTTACTACTTTTCTATACACCGATTGCAATGTCGGTTTTTTAGTTTTGAAACTTATACTCTTCGACAATCTATTCGTAAATTACCTATTCTTAGACTGTCTATACCTAGATAACCATGTTTGGATGTGCCCTGCAATTTCCATAACCATCAACGCCATTGCAGGGTTTGAACATCGACTAAAGTCTATTTTTTTACCTTTCACCCTTTGGTGACTTCACGTGCAATCACCAGCCGCTGAATGTCCGATGCACCTTCATAGATCTGACTGACACGCACATCACGATAAATTCGTTCTACTGGAAAATCAGATACATAACCATAGCCCCCATGGATCTGAATCGCATCTGAACACACCCGTTCAGCCATCGTCGATGCAAAAAGTTTCGCCATCGAGGCTTCTTTTAAACATGGAAAACCTGCATCTTTTAACGTTGCTGCATGGAAAATTAACTGGCGTGCTGCCTCAATTTGGGTAGCCATATCCGCGAGGCGAAATGCCACGGCCTGATGCTGTACAATCTCCACCCCAAATGCCTTTCGTTCATTGGCATATTCAACGGCTGCATCTAATGCTGCTCGTGCCATACCCACAGACTGCGCTGCAATGCCAATTCGACCTGACTCTAGGTTTGATAAGGCAATTTTATAGCCTTCACCCTCTTGGCCTAAAAGACTATCGGCAGGTATCCGACAGTCATCTAAAACTATAGTTGCTGTATCGGAACAATGCTGACCCATTTTGTCTTCTAATCGCGATACGATATAACCCGGCGCATCCGTTGGTACTAAAAAGCACGAAATCCCTTTTTTACCTGCAGACTTATCCGTTACCGCAAAAACCAAGGCTACTTGGGCATGTTTTCCTGTGGTAATAAATTGCTTGGTGCCATTTAACACCCACTCATCACCATCACGCTCCGCTTTACATTCCAATGCGCTCGCATCTGAACCCACTTGTGGTTCTGTTAGGCAAAAACAACCTAACCATTCGCCAGTGGCTAATTTTTTTAAGTATTTTTCTTTTTGTGCTTCTGTACCATAACGCTGCGTAATGCCACAAGGTAGTGAGTTTTGTACGCTAACAATTGTGGAAATCGCACCATCGCCAGCAGCAATTTCTTCTAAGGCAACAACCAAAGACACATAGTCTAAACCTGCACCCCCCCATTCATCCGAAACCGTCATGCCTAAAGCACCTAGCTCACCCAGTTCCTTAAGTTCTTGTGCAGGAAATGCTGCCGTTTTATCACGCTCTGCAGCCGTTGGTTTCAGTTTTTCTTGCGAATAGCTTCGCATCATGTCCTGAACCATTTTTTGTTCATCATTTAAAATCATGAGACTTCCTTTTCTAAATCTTTTATAGCGCGTATAGCTTTAAATTTTGGATAACTGCGGAATTAAAAATACTTTGGCTGTATAAAGCAAAGTTAGATACACGACGACGTCATTTGCAACTGTCTGAGGCAGGACGCCATTAATCTCTAATGTTTCTGTAATCTGTAAATCAATAAATACTTGATGACGAGTTTTACAAATGACTATGGTTTTGGTTACTTTTGCCGAAACAAAAGTAACGAGATAAGCTACTGTCAACGAAGTTATTCTCGATCAGACTCCGTCGTAGAAGCCTGAATAAGCAGTTTTAATAAATAACTATTTAGGCTGCATACGGATCGCGCCATCAAGACGTATCACTTCACCATTGAGATAAGCATTTTCAAAAATATGCGTCACTAATTTTGCAAACTCTTGCGGTTTTGCTAAACGTGGAGGGAAAGGCACCATTTGCCCCAAAGCATCTTGTACATTTTGTGCTAAGCCTTTGAGCATCGGCGTTTCCATAATACCCGGAGCAATGGTCATCACACGGATTGATTCACGTGCAAGCTCACGTGCAAGAGGTAATGTCATTGCAACCACTGCCCCTTTGGATGCTGCATAAGCCGACTGACCAATTTGACCATCGAAAGCCGCAACCGACGCCGTATTCACAATCACCCCACGCTCTTCTTCACCCGCTTTTAATTCATATTTAGCAATCAGTTGTGCCGCATAGCGCAGCATATTGAATGTACCTGAAACATTTATATTTAATACTTTTTGGAACATCGCCAAATCATGTAATCCGTCACGACCTAAAACTTTTGCAGAGGGTGCGATACCTGCGCAGTTCACTAAGCCATTAAGTTGACCAAATTCCACTTCAACTTGTGCAAAGAAAGCGCCGACCGCTTGTTCATCGGTAACATCCAATTGAACAAATTTCGCATGATCACCCAGTTGACGTTGCATTGCTTCGCCATGCTCATGATTCATATCCACAATAATCACTTTGGCACCCAAGCCAATCAGATGTGTTGCTGTCGCAGCGCCTAAACCCGATGCACCACCGGTCACGACGAAAACTTTTCCTTTAATGTCCATAGCATTTCCCTATTTATGATGTCTTGTTTTAAATTCGACTTAAGATGCAGAGTAAACAGAGAATTTATTCAGTACAATTTCCAAATGTTGCATCTTTTCTGATGTATTTGGACAATTCTGAACAAGGACCTATCCGAACATATGCCGAAGCATGGACTCGAATACAGTAAAGGGACGATTTCTATCGACTTGGTGCATGAAGCATTACACGATGCGCAAAAAAAGCACTTTGATATTTCTGCTATTTTGCATAAGTCTGGTATACCCTCAGAGTTACTGCTATCGCGTAAAACTAGAGTTTCTGTTTCTCAATATGCGGCTTTATGGACTCATCTTGCAGATGTGATGGATGATGAATTTTTTGGCATGGATCGGCATGCCATGCGACGTGGCAGTTTTAAGCTACTGTCGAAAATGGTCATGCACAACAGTACCTTGGGGGATGCACTTAAGCAAATCTTACAATTTTTAAATCTGGTTTTAGATGACTTGCATAGTGATTTAATCATTGAAGATCACTTTGCTTATATCGTGATCTATGACCAACATGCGCCTAAACGCATGTTCAGCTATGCCACATATTTAATGCTCATCCATACGCTACTGTGCTGGTTGAGTGGACAACGGATTTTATTAAACCAAATCCAATTTAAATGTGATGCACCTATTGATGATCACGACTACAAAGTTCGCTTCTGTGAAAATATTCATTACCAAGCCAGTCAAAACTACATACAGCTCGATGCCAGTTATTTAAGTCTACCAATCAAGCAAAACACACGTTCGTGGTATCAATTCTTACAACAAACACCTGAAAACCTTTTGGTACGCTTTAAAAACCCGTATGCGCTCAGCAGCCAAATTCGTAAACAACTGTTAGACGTTCCTCCTGCCGAATGGTTAGAGTTTTATGAGTTGGCGGTCAAAATGAATATGTCGGAAGCCACGATGCATCGCCGTCTTAAAAGTGAAGGTGTGAGTTATCAACAACTCAAAAATGATATCCGACGAGATACCGCCATCGATTTTTTAACCCATACCGATAAAAGCTTACAAGATATCAGTGAAGAACTAAATTTTCATGATCCGAGTGCTTTTCATCGGGCTTTTAAAAAATGGACAGGTGTCAGTCCTGGTGCATATCGACAAAATAATGCGCCTGAATTCAAGGCCTAAAATTTGATATTCGCTATTTATAAATTGAATATTCATCTAATTAATAGAAAATCAATAACTTAAAAATATTCAATAAATAGACTAACCATTCATCCTTGAACGATTGCTACTTTAGTCTAATTAGGTTATTTTTCACTCAATTTAAAGCGATTTGCTTATTTATTTTCCAATTCTCCTGCATCTCCTTGAAAGGCTTTCCTATGCTTAAGATGATTGATGTTCTTGAACAACAACTTGTTCAAAACTTTTCAGATTCTCTTTTCACTCAGATTGACGCAATTGATGACCTGTTTCATGAACAGCTTAAAACTGTCGCAGATATCGATTTGCAAAATTTAATCTCACAATTTTTTAGCACTGAAAATGCAGTTGAAGTTGCTCATGCGCTGGATATTCAAGCGGATGACATTGAAGCAATTCAAGCGGGTGCAAATCTAAAAGATGAACATTTAGTGAGTGCAACTGCAAAAATTATTGCTTACTGTCTTGCAGTAGAAACATCAGCTTTAGAACAAGTTGAAGTTTTCGATAGCTTACAAGACTACCCAATGTAAGTATTGATCACATATAAAAAGCAGCGAAAGCTGCTTTTTTATTGGAAAAGTTATTTTAAGTCTGTAATTCACTATAATTTTTTGAATATTCTTTACACTAAAATATCTAAGCATTTTTCATGCAAGCTTACACATTAATTTATATAACATCATTTCAACACAATTAAATCCAATAAAGTATTTTAAATCAAATACCTATATTTGATTTATACGCTTATCTCGATTACTATTATTCTTAGCATTTATTCTGTTTTGTTTCTGAAATATTTCCGTCGTATCTATGTGCTCATAATTCAACACTTGATTGTGAACGATATGACTTCCCTATTTAAAAGCTCAAAACTAATTTTTTCTACGCTGACATTCAGCCTATTCAGTAGCTCTATCTTTGCTGCTATTCCTTCGACACTCAAACTGGATTATGCCTACTATGCACCGACCAGTTTAGTGGTGAAGGAACAAAAACTCTTAGAAAAAGCTTTACCCAAGACACAAATTAAATGGGTCTTTAGCCAAGGCAGTAATCGCTCACTTGAATATCTCAATAGTGGCAGTGTGGATTTTGCCTCAACGGCAGGACTTGCAGCCGTTTTGAGTCGTGCCAATGGCAGTCCGATTAAAACTGTATACATCCAGTCACAGCCTGAATGGACGGCATTGCTTGTGGCAAAAAACTCTCCGATTAAAAGTCTGAAAGACCTCAAAGGCAAAAAAATTGCAGCGACCAAAGGAACCGATCCATTCATGTTTACTTTGCAGTCTTTGGAAACAGTCGGCCTCAATAAACGTGATGTGCAATTGGTACATTTACAACATCCTGATGGAAAAACAGCTTTAGAACGTGGTCAAGTCGATGCATGGGCGGGATTAGATCCACTCATGGCATCGGCACAAGTACAATCAGGCGCGCGTTTGCTTTATCGAAATGTTGGTTTTAACAGCTATAGCGTTTTAAGTACCAAACAACAATTTAGCCAGCAAAGTCCTGAAGCTGTTGAAGCTGTGATTAAAGCCTATGAACAAGCACGACAATGGGCCAAAGCCAATCCAGATAAATTAGCCCAATTATTGGCACGTGAGTCCAAGCTTCCATTGGCTGTTGCCAAGCTGCAGTTAAGTCGTACCAACTTTGAGCAAAATATCCCTACAGCTAAACATATTGCTGCTTTAAAGAAATCTGGCACAATTTTGACTGAGGAAGATTTAGTTCGTAAAGGAACCAATGTCAATCAAGTCATTGACCAACTTTTTGATGCACGTTATGCGAAAAAGGTTGTGAAATAACATGTCATCATCAATGACTCAACCCAAAATCGATACAGCTGTTTCGACCGCTTCCGATTCATCAAACCATATAAAACCCAAGTTGATCTTGATTTCAAAAGGTCTTGCTCTACCTGTGGTTTTATTGCTGCTATGTGAAATCTTGGTCAAAAATGGTGTTATCGAACCGTATCTACTCCCTGCTCCGAGTAGCCTTTGGCAGTCATTTATAGAGTTATCTGAAGGTGAACTTTGGCAGCATATCTGGACCAGTACTTGGCGGGTATTTTTAGGCTTTTTTATTGGTAGCGGACTTGCTCTGATTTTTGCACTCTTAGTCGGTTTGAACAAACAAGTCGAAGCATTTTTGGAACCTACATTTTCAGCAATTAAATCTATCCCCAGTTTGGCATGGATTCCCTTACTGCTCTTATGGTTAGGTATTGATGAATCCTCAAAAATCACCCTCATTGCCATAGGTGCTTTTTTCCCGACCTATACCAATACCGTTGCAGCAATTCAAGGCGTAGACCGAAAACTCATTGAAGTTGCTCAAGTTTATCGTTTGAAATATTTGAGACAGATTCGTGAGATTATTTTACCTGCAGCATCACCGGGTATACTTACAGGCTTACGCAATAGTTTAAGTTTGGCGTGGATGTTTATGATTGCAGCAGAGTTGATTGCAGCCACGCAAGGTATTGGCTATTTGCTCAGTGATGGTCGTGAAACCTCACGTCCAGATATCGTAATTATTGCCATTATTCTATTGGCGCTCTTAGGGAAAATCACCGATAGCCTGATGAAATATCTAGAACAATATCTATTGCGTTGGCGAGATGTGGTGAAGTAAACCTATTTTCTACACTTGCAAATGCACACATACAAACGCTCACATATGCATTGAAAAACAAAAAAATAAAGCGCATTCAATGCGCTTTATTTCTGACTATCTCTAATACCAAATCAATGTTGCCACTGACCTAAGCTGACACGGTCATTGCCACCATAATCTTTTACAGTCCGAACATTTCGATACCCAGCTTGTAAGAACAAATGTCTGACCGCTTCACCTTGGTCATAACCATGTTCGAGCACCACCCAACCATTCACGGTTAAATGTTTTTTGGCTTGAAGAATGATTTGCTCAAGATCTGCAAGCCCATGATTGTCTGCAACCAAAGCACGTTCAGGCTCTGTCGCCAAATCCTTCATGTGTACATCATCAGCATCGATATACGGCGGATTTGACACAATTACATCAAAGAAAGCACGACCAAAGGGTTTCAACCAAGAACCTAAGACAAACTGCACATGTTCAAGATCATGCTTTTTGGCATTAAATTCAGCAACTTCCAATGTAGGTTCGTAAATATCCGAAGCCACAATTGACCAATCTGGACGTTCACTGGCTAATGATAACGCTACAGCACCAGTTCCCGTTCCTAAATCGACCACACGAGCATCTTCAGGAAGTTCTAAACGCAGTACAGTTTCAACAAGTACTTCCGTATCAGGACGTGGTACCAAAGTATCTTTAGTCACTTTTAAGTCTAGCGTCCAAAATGGCTGAGAACCTGTGACGTAAGCCAAAGGCTCACCTGCGGTAATACGTGCAAGACTTTCAACATAGAGTTGTTCTTGCTCAGCTGTTAATTCTTGATCCTTTTTCATGATTAAATCAAAAGAATCAATCTTGGTGATATGCTCTAACAACCACGCATTTTCCTGACGTTCATAACTCTCAGGTTCACCACGATAGGCCAAAGCCTGTGCAATATTCATTAGCCACCATTCTGCTGTGCTAATAACGCCAACTGATCGGCTTGATATTCACGATGCAAACTATCTAGCAATTCAGTCAAATCACCTTCCATCACAGCATCTAACTTATACATAGTTAAATTAATACGATGATCAGTCATACGGCCTTGTGGATAGTTATAGGTACGAATACGCTCAGAACGGTCACCAGAACCTACTAAGTCACGACGCATTTCAGATGTCGCTGCATCTGCCGCTGCGCGTTTGGCATTTTCTAAACGAGAAACCAACAGCGCCATCGCTTTGGCTTTGTTTTTATGCTGTGAACGTTCATCCTGACATTCTACAACTGTACCCGTTGGAATATGGGTAATACGCACAGCAGAGTCAGTTTTGTTAATGTGCTGACCACCCGCACCAGATGCACGATAGGTATCGATACGTAATTCTGAAGGATTAATTTCAACACTAGTGTCTACATCAACTTCCGGCAAAATCGCAACAGTACATGCCGAAGTATGAACACGACCTTGTGACTCAGTTGCAGGCACACGCTGTACACGATGCGCGCCACTTTCAAATTTTAAGCGACCATATACACCTTCACCATTGATGAGGCAAATCACTTCTTTATAACCGCCGTGTTCGCCGTCATTTTCAGACAACACTTCAATACGCCAACCTTGTGATTCAGCATATTTACTGTACATGCGATACAAGTCACCCGAGAAAATTGCAGCTTCGTCACCACCTGTTCCGGCACGGATTTCTAAATAAGCAGAGTTCGCATCATTCGGATCTTTTGGAATCATCAGAATGTTTAAGTCTGCTTCAAGCTGACCGATCAAAGCTTTATTTTCTTTGATTTCCTCAACGGCCATCTCTTTAAAATCTGGATCCGTCATCATTACTTCAGCAGTCTCAATATCTTCTTCAGCTTGACGGTATTTTTTCCAAACTTCAGTGATTTCAGATAAATCACTATGCTCACGTGACAACTGACGGAAACGTTTGTTGTCTGAAATGACTTCTACATCTGCGAGTAATGCATTTAATTCTTCGTGACGGTCAGAGAGCTGATCTAATCGTAAACGTAACGATTCTTTCATTTTTCAAAAAATCTCAATACACAGGCTCTACCGCTAAACTTTCACGGATATGCCAAAATTCAAAATAATGGCGCTAGTGTACCGATAATGGGTCTGAAATGACATATATATTGTTTTCTGGCCTATCAATGACCCTAAATATCAAAGTGTGAACTTCATCACTCCTACCTTTCTCCACAAAGTCGTACAGATTTTCTGCATTCGACCATTTTTTTCACAATATTAATAAAACTTATACAAACTAGACACTCAAATCACCAAATAAAGAGAAAGCTCTCCATATTTATAGCGAATAGTTTTGTTACATTTACTGCCATCGAAATGATTAAGAAAAGTCCTCGCGTTTATGAAGGACATGGAGTGAACTATGAAACTGAATACTCTTTTAATGACAGCCACTCTAGCAACTGCTTCTATGTTCACTGTGTCTGCAAATGCAGATAGTACAACACGCGTTGCTGCAGCTAGTGCATTAGGTAGTGTTGCAGGTACTGCAATTGGTAAAAACATGGGCGGTAATACCGGCGCTACAATTGGTGCCGCTCTTGGTGGTGCTGGTGGTGCTGCGGTAGCAAGTAATAAACGCAACCGTACAGAATCTGCTATCGGCGGTGCTTTAGGTGGTGGTACAGGTTATACTGTTGGTAAAAGCATGGGCGGTACAAACGGTGGTTACATCGGCTCTGCACTAGGTGCTGCTGGTGGTGCTGCTCTAGGTAATAAAATCTCTAAAGATAAAGCTTACGACAAACACCAAGAACGTAAATACAAAAAACGTTACCGTCGTCGTCACTAATTCAAAATTAGTGAGTCCTTATTGAATAGTGAAAATAGCACCTTCGGGTGCTTTTTTTATGTATCGCCTTTTTTCAAATGATAAATACAACTTTATTTATTGCACCTCATACATATGTAGATTTACCTTCTCTCCAACCAAGCCATCAATCATGTAGAAATAAAGTGCAAAATTTACATTGCAGCAACGGAACACGTATTTTATTTCACATCACGCTCCAAATATTCGCTATGTGTTTTTATATATTGATATCAACAGATAAACATCATGCTTCGTAAGGAGTTTAAAAATGAAAATTAATAAAATTCTATTCAGTGCAGCAATTGCCGCTTCAGCACTTACTATGACTGCAACACATGCAGGTAATAGCACCAATACTGCATTAACATCTGCTTTAGGTGGTGTTGTTGGTGCAGCAATCGGTAACCAAGTTGGCGGCCAAACTGGCGCAATGATTGGTTCAGCAATTGGTGGCGGTGCAGGTGCAGCAGCATCGGCAAACAAACGTGACCGTAATGGTGCCATCATTGGTGGCGCACTTGGTGGCGCGGGTGGTTATACCGTAGGTAAAAACATGGGCGGCACAAACGGTGGTTATATCGGTGCTGCACTTGGTTCAGCTGGTGGTTCTGCACTAGGTAAAAAAGTGTCTGAAGACCGTCGCTATGATGACCGTTATAATGGTCGTTATGATGATCGCTATGACCGTCGTTATAACAACCGTGGCTATCGTACCAATAATTATAGCTACCACGACCGAGGCTACCGTGGAGACAATGGTCGTCACTTAGGTTGGTACAAAAACGGTAAACGTTAATCGATATATTTCAATGAAAAAAATCAGCACCTTCGGGTGCTTTTTTTGTATATAAAAAAGTTTAGATATATCTAAAGTTGTCTTTTCACACCGCCCCACGACCATATCGAGTTTATTCGATATACATTAGGCTTTTTATATCGTATTATTTCGATATAAAGATCTCTGAGAGAAAACATGCGTACTCTAGCCGATACAAAATTTTCAATACTTGAACTCGCACCTGTTCGAGATGATAAAACCATCGAATTTTCGCTCAAACATGCACTCCAGTTAGCACAGAAAGCAGAACAACTTGGCTATGACCGTCTATGGTTAGCCGAACACCACAATATGGACGGCATCGCAAGTTCTGCAACTGCGGTTTTACTCGGTTATCTCTTAGCAAATACACAATCCATCAAGCTCGGTTCAGGCGGGATTATGTTGCCCAACCATGCGCCTTTAGTTGTCGCTGAACAATTTGGCACACTTGAAACGTTATATCCTGGACGTATTGAACTCGGCTTAGGTCGGGCACCAGGTACCGACCAAACCACCATGCGCGCACTACGCCGTGGCCGTCAGGAAACCGAAGATCAATTTCCACAGGATGTCCTTGAGATATTGCAATACTTTAAAGCACCTGAGCCACAGCAGCGCATCATTGCCACACCGGGACAAAATACACATGTTCCCGTATGGCTGCTAGGTTCAAGTTTATTCAGTGCACAACTCGCTGCACGTTTAGGTCTACCCTATTCTTTTGCTTCTCATTTCGCACCACGCATGCTTGGACAAGCGATTCAGCTCTATCGTGAGAATTTCCAAGCATCCGAATATTTAGATCAACCTTATGTCTCTATGGGCGTACCAACGGTTGTTGCTGAAACAGATGAAGAAGCAGAATATCTGGCAACGAGTGCTTACCAACGGGTTTTAGGTTTAATGCGCGGTCAAAGTTTAAAACTCAAAGCTCCAGTCGACAGTATGCAAGGCTTATGGTCTGCTGCAGAGAAGATGTCTGTTGATAATTTCTACGCTATGGGACAAGTCGGTTCAAATGCAACCGTTCGAGCGGGTTTAGAAAACCTACTCACCAAATATGACGTTGATGAATTTATTTTCACCTGCGACATTTACGATACCGATAAGCGCATTGAAAATTTCGAACGTTTAATGCAAATCAAAAATGATCTAGCTTAAGACTCTAAGCTTAATGATTTAATCCAAGCGTTTAATCCGTCTAAAGGTAGAATTGTGACTACATTTTTTGTGGCTCTTTAGACGGATAGCAGTCAACAGATAATATGGTTTTGGCTAACAACGACCAAACCTGTACTTAAAAACCATCATTGCCTCAACGAAATAATTGCTTTACTCATTTTTATTGCTGTATAAATATTAAACATAAGCAAAACAAAGAGAAAAATAAGCAGATGAGCCAATATATTAATAAACCCACACCCGCATTTATCGCAGCAAGTTGGTGTGCACTGATCTTAGGCGCTGTGGTGTTTTGCATAGGTTTATTCAATGCAAATATGATGTTGAATGAAAAAGGCTTTTATCTCATTTTATTGCTTTATGGATTATTTTCATCGGTTTCACTACAAAAAATCATTCGTGACCGTTTAGAAGGAATGCATGTCACTGCAATCTACTTTGGACTGTGCTGGGCATCCGTCATTATTTGCCTCGTACTTCTTGCCATTGGTCTATGGAATGCTGAACTGGCATTAAGTGAAAAAGGTTTTTACATGATGGCTTTCCTAATGAGTCTGTTTGGTGCAGTTGCTGTACAAAAAAATATTCGTGATATGGACTATTTACGTACACATACCGACCAACCCGAACTTAAACATTCAACCACGAGTCAGCTTGACTATAACTCATCAGATGATGAACCACTTTAAAACTCACAAAATTTATAGATCTCAAAAGCTGTTCATGCAGGTCGCTCATTGTTTTATCGATCTGCTTGAGCGGTTAATGAACTACAACGCATAAAAAAATCAGTTCACTCCTAGAAATGTATAAATGACAAGGGCCAAGCAAATCAATTCTAGACAAATTGTATGACTCATCAGACTGAAAAAACGCTTTACCCCGACTGGCCCATCACAGAATATATTCCTATCTAAGACTCAACTAAAAAAACAAAAGACAAGGAATAAATATGGCCAACAAGCAGGATGCAACCCACCATATTTTTAATAATCATCTAGAGGATTTTGAACACTTTCGTGGAACGATCATCAGTTCAGAACAGATCAAAGATTATGACTTTAAGAAGCAAAAAATCGCAATTATTGGGATAGATCAGCATGTGGTCTCTGAACTACATCATCTATGTCAGGTTGCAGATAACATCATGGTCTATCAAATCAAACCGCAATTTGTCTTACCACGCACCGAACGTCTACTGAATAAATTAATCCAGCACCCACTGATTGCAAAAAATCGACGTTTATTTAGCAATCGTATTAAGAGTATTTTGGCGATTCGCTTTTTAGAAGATCAAGTGCCGAACCATTGGTTAAGACATTTACTCAGTCCAAATACCGCAATTCAAAATAAAACTTTTCTAAAATCTGATCATTATTATGCTGCATTACAGCAGCCCAACTGCATCTTAAACACTTGGCCGATTGCTAAAATTCAGAGTAATTCAATCACGGCTTTAGATGAACATGCGTTTGAGTGTGATGTCATTGTTCGCAGTGAATCTAACCAATCCAAAGAAAAGTAATGACATTGCAATTATTTTCACATGACATCTATTAAATTTTTGTGATTGATCAAAAATCACAATACCAAAAGCCATCTCTGGCGGCTTTTGGTAGCTCCCCTACTATATTGGATACTTCAATTCGATAAGGCTAAAAATTCTTATAAACTCATAAATGAAAAATAGCTTTATCAGCTCTATTGCATAAATCATGCATCAGCATTACGCCTGTAGATAGAGCGAGTTTATAGAGGTGTAACTTTGAAATAATTATGATCAATATAGCTATAAGAAGATTAGTCAAACCAATAATTTTTTCAGTGCTTATTTTTTTACACAGCTCTATTTACTCTTTAACTGTAAGTTGAAAAATTTATATTGATGCTTATGTTCAACCGATATTTACCTATATTGTTATCTATATTTAATAGGAAAATAACAGATTGAAATCCAGTTTAAATATCAATTTATATCGGAGTTTAGAGCCTGAATGTTATTAATTTGACTATTTTTCACCCACATCAATTAAATAAATGGTGCCATTTCTTTATATTTAGTATCCAAAAGCAACTGTTTGATTATTTTTTATTCTATTTTTTGCATATTTTTTTAGCAGTTAAATCAGTATTTTTTGAAAAGTTGATTAAATATTAAACTAAATCAGCTAAATCTTGTATTTACACAACTCATATCAAGTGGATTATTCAGGCTTAATTCATAGATAAAAATACAACAAAACACGGATTCTTTTAAAAGATTCATGCTGTCAATTTGGCGATATTTTATAAATTTTCATCCAAAGAAATTTATCGAATTGGTACACAAATGAATGCAAAAATTGCTTAAAATTTAAGTCTAAATATTGAGGAAAATTTTCATCAATATCTTAAATATTTATCATTCATTAAAAGTATGACAAACCAGAAATTAATACTATTTTTATATAATTTATACGGTAATTTATTATTATCAGAAGAGCCACCAAAGTGGCTCAATTTACACTTAACCAATGCGACGCTTCAGTCCGGTCATTTGTAAAACACGTGTTGAAATTTCTTCAATCGACATTTCTGACACGTTTAAGTATTTGATTCCTTCAGAAATATAAATACCTTCAATCGCACGTAGTTCCATTTGGCACTGACTAAAACTTGCATAACGACTATTGGCCTTACGCTCTGAACGAATTGCTACAAGGCGCTCTGCATCAATCATCAAGCCAAACAACTTATGTTTGTGCTCACGTAAAACTGCAGGTAAACGATTGTCATCCAAATCTTCTTCTGTCAAAGGATAGTTCGCTACACGAATACCAAATTGTAAAGAGAGATAGATTGAAGTTGGTGTTTTACCCGAACGTGATACCCCGATTAAAATCAAATCAGCTTTATCATAATGACGAGTACGTGCCCCATCATCGTTATCTAAAGCAAAATGCACCGCATCAATACGTGCTTTATAAGACTCAGAATCTGTTACTGCATGGGTCTGACCGACTAAAGTCGTAGGTGCTGTACCCAACTCGTCCGACAATTTACTAATAAGCCCCTCAAAAACATCAAGATTTATCGCATTTGCAGTATTAATAATGTCACGTACATACGGGTCTACAAGGGTATCAAACACCAAAGGCTTTTGACCGTCTTGCTGCGCTCTAAGATTGATCTCTGCAACCACATTTGTAGCAGCTTCTTCAGAGGTAATATATGGAATAATATGAATGTCAAAATCCACATGAGGGAACTGGGCTAACAGTGAGTGTCCAAGGGTTTCTGCGGTAATCGCGGTACCATCCGAAACAAAGAAAACACTACGCTGAATCTGTTTACCTTCTGACATTAAAATTCTCCTCCAAAATTTGTCTTAGTGCTATATAATCTTTATAGTAAACCATCTTACATGACTGTCACTTAGTAAATTTAGAATGCTAAGTAATTTGTTATAATTTCATGCCAAGATAGTGATTAATACTGCAAAAGTGGAGTAACAACTTTGGAAGCGCGCGTAATTGGTCTAGAAAAATTAGGGAAACACGACGTAGAACTCGTGGGTGGTAAAAACTCATCATTAGGTGAAATGATCAGCCATCTAGCAAATGCTGGTGTATCTGTTCCTGGTGGTTTTGCTACTACAGCTCAAGCATATCGTGAATTCCTCGAGCAAAGTGGCCTAAACGCTAAAATTAACGCTGAACTTGCTGCACTCAATGTTGACGATGTAAATGCACTTGCTGAAACTGGTGCAAAAATCCGTCAATGGATTGTAGACACTCCGCTTACAGCTGAACTTGAAACAGAAATTCGTGAGGCTTTCACAGCTCTTTCAAACGGCAACCCTGATATTGCGGTTGCCGTTCGCTCATCTGCAACAGCAGAAGACTTACCAGATGCTTCATTTGCTGGACAACAAGAAACTTTCTTGAACATCCGTGGTATCGACAACGTCCTTATTGCGATTAAAGAAGTATTTGCTTCACTTTATAACGACCGCGCAATCTCTTACCGTGTACACCAAAACTTCGCACATGACGTCGTTGCGTTATCTGCAGGTGTTCAACGCATGGTTCGCTCTGAAACAGGTGCAGCTGGTGTAATGTTTACACTAGATACAGAATCTGGTTTCCGCGACGCAGTTTTCATCACAGCTTCTTATGGCTTGGGTGAAATGGTTGTACAAGGTGCTGTAAACCCTGACGAATTCTATGTATCTAAACCACTTTTAAATGCAGGCAAACACGCTGTATTACGTCGTAACCTTGGTTCTAAACACCAAAAAATGATTTATGGTGAAGAAGGCGCTGCTGGTAAATCAGTGGTTGTTGTAGACGTTGAAAAAGCAGATCGTCAACAATTCGCTTTAAATGACCACGAACTTCAAGAACTTGCTAAACAAGCATTGATCATTGAAAACCATTACGGTTCAGCAATGGACATCGAATGGGCGAAAGATGGCGATGATGGCCAAATCTATATCGTTCAAGCACGTCCTGAAACTGTGAAGAGCCGCCAAAACGTAGGCACAATGGAGCGTTACCTGCTTAAGCAAAAAGGTAATGTGATTTGTGAAGGCCGTTCAATCGGTCAACGCATTGGTTCTGGTCGCGTTCGTATTGTGACTTCAATCAAAGAAATGGACAAAGTTCAAGACGGCGACGTACTTGTATCTGACATGACTGACCCAGATTGGGAACCAGTAATGAAACGTGCAGCTGCGATTGTCACTAACCGTGGTGGCCGTACTTGTCACGCTGCGATTATTGCACGTGAGCTTGGTGTTCCTGCAATCGTAGGTTGTGGTAATGCGACTGAAGTATTGACTGACGGTCAAGAAGTGACTGTTTCTTGTGCTGAAGGTGACACAGGCTTTATTTACGAAGGTGCTTTGGACTTTGAAATCCAACGTAATTCTATCGAATCTATGCCTAAACTTCCGTTCAAAATTATGATGAACGTAGGTAACCCTGACCGCGCATTTGACTTTGCTCAAATTCCTAACGAAGGTGTTGGTCTTGCTCGTCTTGAGTTCATCATCAACCGTATGATCGGCGTACATCCTAAAGCATTGCTTAATATTGACAGCCTACCACGTGAAACTCGTGCTGCTGTAATGTCACGTACTGCGGGTTATGCATCTCCTATCGAATTCTATGTTGAAAAACTAGTTGAAGGTATTTCTACACTTGCTGCAGCGTTTGCTGACAAACCAGTGATTGTTCGTATGTCTGACTTTAAGTCAAACGAATATGCAAACTTAATCGGTGGTAAGTTATACGAACCTGAAGAAGAAAACCCAATGCTTGGCTTCCGTGGTGCAAGCCGTTATGTGTCTGACAATTTCCGTGACTGCTTCGAACTTGAATGCCGCGCACTGAAAAAAGCACGTGACGAAATGGGCTTAACTAACATTCAAATCATGATTCCTTTCGTACGTACTGTTGCTGAAGCGAAACGTGTTATTGAATTGTTAGCACTTAACGGCCTCAAACGTGGTGAAAACGGTCTTAAAGTGATCATGATGTGTGAACTTCCAACTAACGCATTATTGGCTGAACAGTTCCTTGAACACTTCGACGGTTTCTCTATCGGTTCTAACGACTTAACTCAGTTAACACTCGGTCTAGACCGTGACTCTGGTATCGTTTCTCACCTATTTGATGAACGTGATCCAGCCGTTAAAGCACTTCTTTCTATGGCAATCCATGCTTGTCGTAAAGCTGGCAAATACGTAGGTATTTGTGGTCAAGGCCCTTCAGATCACCCTGACCTAGCTAAATGGTTAATGGAACAAGGCATTGAGTCTGTTTCGCTTAACCCAGACTCAGTATTAGACACTTGGTTCTTCCTTTCTGAAGAAAAAGCTCAACAAGCTTAATAAACTGTGTTAAAAAAAGACCCACATGTGGGTCTTTTTTTTTATTTATACTTTTACAGACGTTTTTTGAGATTTTAGTTTTATGCAGATTTACTTGGCACGAAATAACCAACAAGCTGGTCCCTATACCTTAGAACAACTTAACCAAATGCTCGCGAGCCAACAAGTGTTACTCACGGACTTGGTTTGGCACCAAGGTATGACCGAATGGAAAGCTTTGGGTGAACTCACTCAAGGTCAGTTGGTTTATATGCCTGCAGGTTATATAGCACCGACAGCATTCGAATCAAATCAAACTGCAACTACGCCATCGAACACCTACGCACAGCCTCAAGCGGTACAATTGCAAACTAGCCTAGCCAGTATTCCTAAACGTGTTTTGGCTAAGATTGTTGATTTACTGCTTTGGATACCGGCAACTTTTATCTTAACGGCATTTTTTAATCCAAGTGAAAAGACACAATTTGCCAATCTAAATGAACAGTTTATGCAAGCTGTGATGACCCCAAATGCTGACCCTAATGTTTTACAAGCACTACAAACACAAATGGTTGAGATGTTTCCCAACCAAGCTTGGATTGCAATGTTTGCTTACCTCTTCATTATGCTTTTCATTCAAGCGTATTTGATTGCTAAATCTGGTCAAAGTATTGGTAAAAAAATCACCAAAATTAAAATCGTAGATGCCGAAACCAGCCAACCTGTAAACCTCATGCGTGGCTTCACTTTACGTAGTGTTTTATTTATTTTTTTGAACTTTTTATCGATGCCTTTAAGCGCAATCATTGATTCCGTTTTTATTTTCGGTAAAAAGCGTCAAACTTTGCATGACAAGTTAGCAAAAACCAAGGTAATAAACCAATAACTTTCACTTTTATTGAGGGATGAATTTTTCATCCCTTTTTTGTGCATTACATTGAAATTAAAATAAAATTCAGATAAAAAAAACACAATCCCGACCAACAAAATAGGGTTTTAATACAGTCATTTAAAGCATCTTTATGTATAGCTTAGTTTGCCGATATCAGGCATAATGCCCTACAACGTAGCGGTGTCACATCATTGTGAACTTTTTTTCATATCTGAAAAATCACAATCATGCGACACTTTATTCGCTATCCCAATTTTAAAAATTAGGGAATGGGACTCTTCACCGAGGTTGTAAAATGAGACAAACAATTTTAGCTGTATTGTCTTTATCTGCGATCGCTGCACTCTTAACTGGGTGTGGTGGTGATATGGTACTTCTAAACTCAAAAGGTCCAGTTGCTGAAGGTCAGTCAAACCTCATGCTTACTGCGATCTACCTAATGTTGTTGGTAGTTATTCCATCAGCACTTATGGCTCTTTGGTTTGGTTGGAAATATCGCGCGTCAAATAAAGATGCAGACTATGCACCTACTTGGGCACACTCGACTGCAATTGAAGTTGTAGTTTGGGGTATTCCCGTAATTATTATCGCTATTTTAGCTTGGTTAACTTGGTGGGGTTCCCACAAGTATGACCCTTACCGTCCACTCGAGTCAGATAAAGCTCCTTTAACTGTTCAAGTTATTGCTGAACAATTTAAATGGATCTTCATCTACCCTGAACAAGGCATCGCGACTGTAAACGAGATCCGCTTCCCTGAGAAAACTCCTGTAAGCCTTCGTTTAACATCTAACTTCACAATGAACTCATTTTTCATTCCGGCGTTAGGTGGTCAGATTTATGCTATGGCAGGTATGCAAACTCACTTGAACTTATTAGCTGATGAAACTAGTCCTACTGAAGGCTTCCGTGGTTTCTCTTCTAACTATTCAGGTTATGGCTTCTCACAAATGCGCTTCCGTGCACATGCTGTGACTGATGCTCAGTTTGCTGAATGGGTTTCTGCTGTTAAAGCTGGTAATGGTTCTTCAGTTAATCCTGAAGCGGTTCAAAAAACTGTTTTAGACCAAGCTGAATTTGCAACCTTACGTGACGGCAACCGTTCTAAACACCAGATCGAAGTTTTAGTTGCCAAAGCAACTACTCCTGAAGAGAAGGCTCTAGCTGAAGCAATGAAGCCTTACCCTACTAAGCCACACCCAGTGACTTACTATTCTTCAGTTGAACCTAAATTGTTCGAATCAGTGATTAACAAATACATGAGCAACTACCACGGTGCTGATCATACAGCTACTGTTGGACACGAAGCTGCTGCTTCTGAAGCTCATGCAGGCGTTGAACATGCGACTGTTGCAGGGGAATAAGACATGAGCTTATTAGGTAAGTTAGGACCAGATGCAATTCCACACGACCCAATCGTGTTGGTTACTGTTGCAATGATGATCCTTGGCGGTATCGCAATTGTTGCTGGTATCACCTACTTTAAAAAATGGGGCTACTTGTGGAACGAATGGTTCACATCTGTAGACCATAAAAAAATTGGTATCATGTATATCCTCGTGTCAATTGTCATGCTTGTGCGTGGTTTTGCCGATGCGATTATGATGCGTCTTCAACTGTTCCTTGCAAAAGGTGGCGGTGAAGGTTACTTACACCCAGAACACTATGACCAGATCTTTACTGCCCATGGCGTAATCATGATCTTCTTCGTAGCAATGGGTCTAGTTGTTGGTTTAATGAACGTTGCTGTACCACTTCAAATTGGTGCACGTGACGTAGCATTCCCATTATTAAACTCTCTTAGCTTCTGGTTATTCGCCGGCGCTGCGGGCTTGATGATGGCTTCTCTTGCAATTGGTGAATTCGCTGCAACAGGTTGGATGGCTTACCCTCCACTTTCTGGCATCGAATACTCTCCAGGTGTAGGTGTAGACTACTATATCTGGGCACTTCAGGTTTCTGGTCTAGGTACGCTTCTTACTGGTGTTAACTTCTTCGTTACCATCATCAAAATGCGTGCGCCTGGCATGAAACTTATGGACATGCCTATTTTCACTTGGACTGCATTAGTTACTGTAGTGCTTATCGTTGCAACATTCCCAGTTTTGACTGCGACTATTGCAATGCTTTCACTTGACCGTTACTTCGGCTTCCATTTCTTTACAAATGACATGGGTGGTAGCCCAATGTTGTATGTAAACTTGATTTGGACTTGGGGTCACCCGGAAGTTTACATCTTGGTATTACCAGCTTTTGGTATTTACTCAGAAGTTACTGCTGTGTTCTCACGCAAAGCGTTGTTCGGCTACAAATCTATGGTGTACGCAACTGTAGCAATTGGTGTTCTTTCACTAGTTGTATGGGTTCACCACTTCTTTACAATGGGTGCTGGTGCCAACGTTAACGCGTTCTTCGGTATCATGACCATGATCATTGCGATCCCTACTGGTGTGAAAATCTTCTCTTGGTTATTCACCATGTACAAGGGCCGCATCACCTATACAACTCCAATGCTTTGGACACTTGGCTTCCTTGTGACTTTCGGTATTGGTGGTTTAACAGGCGTATTAATGGCAGTTCCACCAGCGGACTTCTTAGTACACAACTCTTTATTCCTTATCGCTCACTTCCATAACGTAATTATTGGTGGTGTAGTGTTCGCGATGTTCGCGGGTATCATTTTCTACTGGCCAAAAATGTTTGGTTGGAAATTGAATGAAACTTGGGGTAAAGCAGCGTTCTGGTTCTGGTTCTTCGGTTTCTACTTTGCATTCATGCCACTTTATATCCTTGGTTTCATGGGTATGACTCGTCGTTTGAATACATATGACAACCCTGAATGGGATCCGTACTTAGCGATCGCTTTATTTGGTTCTGTATTGGTTGCTATCGGTATCTTCTGTTTTGTTATGCAAATCGTTGTTGGTTTCCTTCAACGCAAAGACAACATGGACGTTACTGGCGATATCTGGGATGGTCGTACTCTTGAGTGGGCTACTTCATCTCCTTCACCATTCTATAACTTTGCTTATCTTCCAAAGATCAATGGTATTGATACTTTCTGGACTGACAAAGAAAATGGTGTTGCTTACGCTAAGCCAACTACATACGAAGACATCCATATGCCTACAAACCGTGCGGCAGGTTTCGTAATTGCAATGTTTATTACAGTTATGGGCTTCGCATTAATCTGGCATATCTGGTGGTTAGTCGTTGTAACTTTCATTGCTTCAATTATCAGCTTCATCGTTTCTTCTTTCACTAAGAAAGTTGACTACTATGTTCCAGCTGCAGAAGTTGAACGTATTGAAAATGAACGCTACGCGCTTCTTGAAAAACATTTGAAGAAGGACTAAGACAATGGCTGAAGTACTTCATCACGACAACCACGGACATGACGAACATCATCATCACGATGATACTGACATCACTGTCTTTGGTTTCTGGACTTACTTGATGAGTGACTTGGTTCTTTTCGGGACACTCTTCATCGCGTTCGCTGTATTAAGTAGCCACGTTCCAGTGGGTACGCCAAGTGCACAAGAGCTGTTTGGTGAATCTTTAGGTTTCGTTTTAACTGAAACTTTCGCCCTTCTTATCTCTTCTGTAACTTTTGGTTTTGCTGTTCTTGCAGCATACAAGAAAAATGTTGGTCAAGTTTTAACTTGGTTAGCAGTTACTTGGGTATTTGGTGCAGCCTTCATTGGCATGGAACTTTATGAGTTCAATCATTTAGTTCATGCTGGTCATGGCCCAAGCACAAGTGCGTTCTTATCTGCGTTCTTTACTTTAGTTGGTACGCACGGTATTCACGTAACTTCTGGTTTGGTATGGATGCTTGTGTTGATGTTCCAAATCAAGAAATATGGTTTGACACTTCCAAACACTCGTCGTCTTGCTTGCCTAAGCTTGTTCTGGCACTTCCTTGACATCGTTTGGATCTGTGTATTCAGCGTTGTTTACTTGATGGGAGTTATCTAATGAGTCACGATCATAACTCTGCTGGTGCAGCTCACGGTAACGTTAAACAATATACAATCGGTTTTATCCTTTCTGTTCTACTTACCGTAATTCCATTCGGTATGGTAATGGCAGGTGGTTTTAGCCGTGGTCTATTGGTTGCCGTAATCGCGATTACTGCGGTTGCTCAGGTTCTTATTCAGTTAGTTTACTTCCTGCATATGAACTCTTCTTCAGAGCAACGCTGGAACGTGATTGCATTTGTTTATACAATCCTCACAATTGCTATCCTTTTAGTAGGTTCTGTGTGGATTATGAACTACCTTCACTTCAACATGATGATCTAAACTGGTCGTCATGCTGAAAAAGTATTTATTCCTGACTAAACCAGGAATTCTCTTTGGTAACTTTGTTACCGCTTTGGGTGGCTACTTTGTAGCTGCCCAAGGTTCTGTAGATTTCCTTCTGTTGCTTCTTACCCTCTTAGGCACCCTCTTTGTGGTCGCTTCTGGATGTGTTGTCAATAACGTTATTGACCAAGACATCGACTCAAAAATGCAACGCACACAAAATCGTGCGATGGTTAAAAAATCAATCTCGATTCCTGTTGCTTTAGTTTTTGCTTTAGTTTTAGGTGTATTTGGTTTTAGCATTTTATGGTTCTGGGTAAATGCTTACGCTTTTCTTTTTGCTGTTATTGGTTTTGTCGTATACGTTGGTTTTTACAGCTTATGGACAAAACGAACAACAATTCATCAAACCATTATCGGCAGTCTTTCTGGCGCAGCGCCACCTGTAATCGGGTATACGGCTGTTGCAAACCAGTTTGATTTAGGTGCATTGCTGATTTTTATTGGTTATGCATTTTGGCAAATGCCTCATTCTTGGGGAATTGCAGTTTACCGATTTGATGACTACAAAAATGCAGGAATTCCAATTTTACCTGTAGCACGTTCAATTCACCGTACCAAGGTTGAATCTTTGGTTTACGTGATTTTGTTCTGCATCACCATGAACGGTTTATTCTTTTTTGGTTATGCGAATTGGATTTATATGATTGTCCTAAATGCCTTAAGTCTGTATTGGATTTATCTGACCATTCAAGGATTCAAAGCTGAAGATGATCAAATTTGGGCAAAACAATATTTCATGTTTTCAGTCAAATTGATCACAGTGATTAGTTTAATTTTTAGTTTCACTTCCACTGCTCCTCTAAAGCCAATTGTATTTTTTTAAAAAGATAGAGTTTTACTCTATCTTTTTTTATTTCTAGGCATCTTCAATGCAAAGCTAAAATTTAGATCGAAATACTACTATACACACTAAAACTGTTTTAACGCTGATTCTCCCAATATCTACCCATGTACAATAGATTTCAGACAAGTACAAAAATATTTCATATTTGTATTAGCATTCAAATCGATATCTACAATCAAATATGACAAAAGATCTTTAATTTAAATCAAATTTATATCATTACAACGTCTATATGATCGTAACTCATCAAATACAAGATAAGCTCCCCGCAATTAAAAACATATCTCCTATTTTACAATCTGCATCCGATTCTAGCTGTGTATTAAAGATAGTCATTAAACCACAAAATAATTAAGCCTTTTTAGGTGTATGCCTTGTATTTCAAACCTAAACGCTCTAAAATTCACGCTTCGCAAACTTTGCGACACAACTTTAGTTGTGACTCCTTGCTTCAATCAATTAATGATTGGGGCTGCCTAAACCGTAAGGAGCTGACAATGCGTCACTACGAAATCGTACTATTGGTACATCCAGACCAAAGCGATCAAGTTGTGGGTATGGTAGAACGTTACCTAACTCACATCAAAGAAGCTGAAGGTCAAATCCACCGTCTTGAAGACTGGGGCCGTCGTCAATTGGCTTACCCAATCAACAAGATCCACAAAGCTCACTACATTCTTATGAATGTTGAGTGTGGTCAAACTACTCTTGATGAGCTAGAAGAATTGTTCCGTTATAACGATGCAATCATTCGTAGCCTTATCATCCGTCGTGAAAACGCTATCACTGAAGAGTCACTATTGGCTAAGAGTGCTGAAGAAAAACGTGCGCGTAAAGCTCAACGTGAAGAAGCACAACAAGCTCAAGACTCTGCTGAAGCATAAGGAGAACATAACATGGCACGTTTTTACCGTCGTCGCAAGTTCTGCCGCTTTACAGCTGAGAACGTTACGTACATCGACTACAAAGATATCGACACTTTAAAACAGTACATCACTGAAAACGGCAAGATTGTTCCTAGCCGTATTACAGGTACTAAAGCTCGTTACCAACGTCAATTAGCGCTAGCTATTAAACAAGCTCGCTACTTGTCTTTGATCCCTTACACTGACAATCATAAGTGAGGTTGAGCTGTGGATATTATCTTATTACAACGCATTAAAAACCTTGGTAAATTAGGCGATAAAGTTTCAGTTAAAGCTGGTTACGGCCGTAACTTCCTTATCCCTCAAGGTAAAGCAGTTGCTGCTACTGAAGCTAACACTGCTGCATTTGAAGCTCGTCGTGCTGAACTTGAGAAACAAGAAGCTGAAGTATTAGCTGCTGCTCAAGCACGTGCTGACCAATTGAACGAAGTTAACATCGTGATCACTGCTAAAGCTGGTGACGAAGGTAAACTATTCGGTTCTATCGGTACTCGTGACATCGCTGACGCGTTAACTAATGCTGGTCTTGTTGTAGACCGCGCAGAAGTTCGTTTACCAAATGGTGCGCTTCGCAACACTGGTGAATTCAACATCGCAATCCAATTGCATCATGATGTTGTTGCAGAAGTTCTAGTTACTATCGTAGCTGAGTAATTTCTTGCAAAGAAAAGAGCATGCTTACGCATGCTCTTTTTTTATCTGTAAAAAATAGTGCTCCAACTTTTTTACATTTTCAACTCTTCATTCAATTCAATGTGTGACGAATTAATCGGAAATACTTGTTCGCATTTCTGTAGAAAACGCCTATCATTTCAGTTCAATGAAGAGTTGAAAAAACTGTAATTAGCACCCATTTCCATCACATTAAATGGTTTCAGCATCAGGGATTTTTATGTCACAGGCGAATGCCAGCAAGCCAAACTCTACGCCAACAGCAAAAACCACAGAACAAAGTTCGTTGAAAGAGTTTCGTACCCCACCCCATAACCTTGCGATTGAACAAGCTGTGCTTGCTGCACTGATGACCGTTGCAGAATCATTTGAGCAAGTGGGTGATGTACTGACTGAAGCTGATTTTTATGCGACCCGTCATAAATATATTTTCCGTGCCATCGACCAGCTATCAAAAGATAGCTCACCTTATGATGCGGTCTTGGTCAATGACTGGCTGATTAAACAAAACTTGCTCGATGCTGCAGGTGGTGAAGAATATCTGATGCAACTCATGTCAGATTCACCTTCAAGTTTCTATAACCTTGAAACTTATGCTGCAAAAATTAAAGAATTTTCCACTTTACGCAGCATGATTAAAGTCAGCTCAGAAATTTTACAAAATGCCTATGACACCAAAGGTCGTACGGTCAGTGAAATTTTAGATCTCGCAGAAACCAATATTTTCTCGATTGCCGAGCAACACAACAACAACGCCAAAGCACAAGGCCCTAAAGCTATTAACTCTGTCGTTGCTAGTGTTTTTGATAAGTTGAATGAACTTTCACAAACTGAAGGCAGTATCACGGGTTTAACCACTGGATTTGTAGAACTTGATAATAAAACCTCAGGTATGCAAGCAGGCGATTTGATTATTGTAGCGGCCCGTCCATCGATGGGTAAAACCACTTTCGCCATGAACTTGGTTGAAAGTGTGCTGTTTAATAATAACCTGCCCGCTCTAGTTTACTCTATGGAGATGCCCGCGGATTCGATTGCGATGCGTTTGATTTCATCATTCGGTCGTGTACACCAAGGGCATTTACGTGCAGGTAAAATGGATGCTGATGAATGGTCAAAAGTCACCAGTACCATTGTGCATCTCCAAGAAAAGAATTTGTATATCGATGACTCATCTGCACTACCGCCAACGGAAGTACGTGCCCGTGCGCGCCGAATTGCAAAAATGCATGGCGGTAAACTCGGGTGTATCATGGTCGATTACTTGCAGCTTATGAAAGTACCCGGTATGGGCGATAACCGTGTTGGCGAGATCTCGGAAATTTCCAGAAGCTTAAAGGCACTGGCTAAAGAAATGCATTGCCCTGTTATTGCACTGTCACAGTTGAACCGATCACTGGAAAACCGTCCCAATAAACGCCCAGTGATGTCTGACTTACGTGAATCGGGTGCGATCGAGCAGGATGCCGATTTGATCATGTTTATTTACCGCGACGAGGTTTATAACAAAGAGTCTAAAGAAGCAGGTACTGCAGAAATTATTATTGGTAAACAGCGTAACGGTCCAATTGGTACTGTGCGTCTTGCCTTCGAAGGTCAATACACCAAATTTAGTAACCTCTCCCCTGAGTTTTATGCTCAGTATGATGATGAAGAGTAAAGACTCTTTATCATCCATTAATTCATCGACCCTGTAGGAGTATTTAGGGTGCGCCAAGCTACAGTTTATATTGATCAACAAGCACTTCAATATAATTTAAACCGTGTCAAACAACTTGCCCCAACCGCTAAAATTGTAAGCATGGTGAAAGCCAATGCTTATGGACATGGAGTTAAAGACTGCTTAGCAGCCTTAAAAGACAGCGATGCCTTCGGTGTTGCCTGCCTAGAAGAAGCCTTAGAAATTCGTGAACTGGGTTATGAACAACCCATTACCTTGATTGAAGGCATTTTCTCTGATGATGAAATGCAAATTATCATCGATAAAAAAATTGAATGTGTGGTGCATCATCAGCAACAACTAGATTGGTTACGTGCGCATAAAGATGCCTATATCGCTCAAGGTCTAAAAGTTTGGGTCAAACTCAACAGCGGTATGAACCGTTTAGGCTTTAAAGTGTCTGAAATTATTGATGTCATCAATGCATTAAAGGCGGAAGGTTTTACTTGCGTACTGACTATGCATTTTGCCAATGCTGACGCAGAAAATCATCCACTAAATGACCAACAACGTGAACAATTTTTACACGTAAAAGAAGCCTGTGCGCCAATCATGGGTTCGTGCTGTAACTCAGCTGCAATTTTCAAATGGCCAGAACTGAATTTTGATTTTGTTCGCCCAGGCATCATGCTATATGGCGCAACACCTTTTTCAGATCGTTCTGTAGAAGTGTTAGATCTTAAACCGGTGATGACGTTTACCGCTGAAGTCATAGCTCTAAATACCATTCAAGCTGGTGAATCTGTGGGTTATGGATCGACTTTCGTTGCAGAACAAGAAATGGATCTTGCGATTGTGTCGATTGGTTATGGGGACGGATACCCACGTGCCTTCCCTAAACAAAACTATGTATCGATCCACGGTCAGAAAACGCGTGTAATTGGCCGTGTTGCCATGGATATGATTGCGATTGATATCACTGGTATGAATGCACCAATAGGCACTGAAGTTGAGCTTTGGGGTAAAGACCGTTTAGTTGATGACGTTGCAGAAGCGAACGGAACCATTGGCTATGAATTATTATGCCGTATGAGCGCGCGCCCTGTACGTAAATTAGCTTAATTAGCCAAATCAAAAAGCCCAGATCAAATCTGGGCTTTTTTTATCTCGCTTTTTTTATTCGCTTTTTAAATTGATCTATTCGTTGATCAAATCGTTATTGAAAATAGTCAGCTGTTGGTTTTGCCAATTCTATTAAGCCCTGACGCAATGCTTCTGACCAGCCTTTACTGATCATGGTGAAGTATGGGTCTTCTTCATAAATGCGCTTACCATTTGGTATTTCTAAACTGTCCTTTTTATAAACCAAAGCATCTAAAGGCATACCTACAGACACATTCGAACGTATCGTTGAATCAAAAGAAATTAAGCTACAACGCATTGCTTCATCGAGTGGCATATCGTAACGCAAAGTTCGGTCAAGTATCGGCTTACCATATTTACTTTCTCCAATTTGAAAATATGGGGTATCCGGTGTCGCACAAATAAAATTACCTTGCGGATAGATATTATATAGCTGCATATCAGCGCTACCAATTTGACCACCTACTAATAAACTACAGTAATAATTACTTTGTTCTAAAATATCAGAGGTGACATCAGAGATAACTTTTTTTAAGGTATGCCCGACCAATTCAGCCACTTCGAACATCGTATTTACACTATATAAATTCGGCTCTTGTTTGACCTCTAGCTGATTTTGTAAATGCCCGATGACCGCTTGTGTAGTAGCTAAATTCCCAGAGGTTTGGATGGTAATAAATCGCTCACCCGCAATACCAAAGGTATAAAGTTTACGAAAAACTGAAATATGGTCAACTCCTGCATTTGTACGTGTATCACTGACAAATACCATGCCATCTTTTAATCGTAATGCACAACAATAGGTCATTTTTATCCCTCAAATGATTAACAACTCAACACTTGTACAATTGAGCTCATAGACTCAATACCACCTTTATCACGAACACCTCGAACAGGAGCTACATCCCAGTAATCCCGCCCAATCGCGACATAAATATGTGATTGTGGTGTAAATAGCTGATTACTGACATCAAAACAATACCATTTATTTTCGATATAGACTTCTACCCAAGCGTGACTAGCAAGATGGCTACTATTCGGTACAAATAAATACCCAGAAATATATCGTGCAGGAATACCCAAATAGCGACACATTGCGATCATGACATGAGTATGATCCTGACATACCCCCTGCTTATAATGAAAAGCATCTATTGCAGAAGTATGTACAGATGTCTGATTCGAAACATAGGGAATATGCGCCAAGATCGTTTCAGCCAAACGAATTAGATTGACACGATTGATACGAGGGACATAACAATCGGCAAAACTTTTCATGTAAATGTCGCATTGCGTACTCGGCGTTGGCTGTAAAAATAATTTCGGGTTTAAATCATCCGCATTTGAATCATTTGAACTCAAATTCATCTCTACGATGCCCTGCGCCATAATGGTCATTTGAAGATAAGGTTCGCTCTGCGTTGTGGTCAACCACACATTACCAAAAGTATCCAATTGCATATCACGTTGCCCCGGCACACTCACATCCCAATTTTGCACCTGTTGATGCGCATTAGTGGATGGGGTCATTTTGATATATTGAATGCTTCTGCTAACCACATCAGTGTAAACATAATGGGTCTGATGGTTGATCATGAGCCTCATACAGCCACCTCAAACATATTTTGGATATGATCACTGAAATGGTAAAAATTTTGGCTATTCGGTTGTTGCTTTAGTGCCTGCCATGCCTCTTGCACGCTTTCCCAGCCAAACTGAACTAAAGCGATTACGATATGTTCAATCTTCGCAATGGTGTGTTGAATGTCCTGCTGCATGCGTAACTGGCGATCAAGCTGCTCTATGGCTTGTCCTAAGCTAAAAAATAAAAATACATCTTCAGATTCGGACTCTAAAACATCTTGGCAATCTGTTACCACGTCACAGATATAACCCGGGTTATCACTCGCATTACGAATTAAACGGCTGAGTTCTGCATAACTTTTTGCTGAAAGTACACCCCTTAAGTCCTGTATATTACTTTGCGCATATTTAAATTGGCTGTAAAATGACGCCGGTTGCTCTGCATTTAAAACCAATTCATTCATTGAGTCGACATCGAAGGCTGGTAAACAAAAAGCATGTGCATAGTTCAATGCCATATCGACATCTTGAAATGGAAAAATACTGCATAAATATTGAGTGCGTGCTAAATAACGTCCCAACCAAAAAATATGTTCTGCATTACTGTTTAATAAAATCATGTTTTGCTCCTTCACTGAAGTGCTATGAGCGTAAATCATCTACTACCCACGTATCTTTAATACCGCCGCCTTGCGAAGAATTCACTACCAATGAACCTGCTTGCATCGCGACACGAGTTAAGCCACCCGGTACAATTTCAGTTCGATATGGAGAGCTCAATACAAATGGACGCAGATCAATATGGCGTTCCGAAACACTTGCCTCACTTAGGGTGGGGCTAACAGATAAATTTAAAGTCGGCTGTGCAATATATAAATGTGGTGCTGCGGCCACCTTATCTTTAAAACTATTTAATTCTTGTAAAGAGGCTTGCGGACCGATCAACATGCCGTATCCACCTGAACCCTGTGCTTCTTTTACCACCAATTTTTCGATATTCGACAGCACATAGTCTAAGTCGTTCTGCTCACGACATTGATAGGTCGGCACATTTTTCAGAATCGCTTGTTCGCCTAAGTAGAAATGAATCATTTTATCCACATAAGGATAAATCGATTTATCATCTGCTACGCCTGTTCCCGGTGCATTTGCAATGACCACATTATGTTGCATATACGCTGACATGAGCCCTGCTACACCCAAAGTACTGTCAGGTTTGAAACATAATGGATCGAGGAAAGCATCATCCACACGACGATAAATTACATCAACCTGTTGTCGACCTTTGATGGTTTTCACATAAACCTTATCGTTTTCTACATAAAGGTCACGCGATGTCACTAAGGGTACATCCATCTCCCTTGCCAAAAAGGCATGTTCATAATACGCACTGTTAAAACGCCCTGGGGTTAAAACCACGATAAACGGGTTATCGACGTAGGCATTTTCTGCAAGAATTTCACGTAAAAGCTGCGGATACTGCTCAATCCCCATAATGTTGCTTTGCTGGCAAAGTTCAGGCATCAGTTTTTGACTGATCTTACGGCTTTCTAGCATATATGACACACCCGACGGTGTTCTAAGATTATCCTCAAGGACGTAAAATTCGCCTGATTGATCACGTATGATATCAATGCCACTGATTTGGCTATAAATTTTACCTTTTAGCCCATGCATATACATTTGTGGCAAATAGGCTTCATGCGTTAAGACTTGCAGTTCAGGAATAATTCCTGCTTTTAAAATATCTTGTTGATGGTAGACATCATGTAAAAACAGATTGAGAGCTTTCACGCGCTGTGCACAGCCCAGTGATAAATTATTCCATTCCTTTCGTGCAATCACACGAGGAATAAGATCATAAGGAATAGTGCGTTCAATGCCCTCATCTTCGCCATACACTGTAAAGGTAATACCCTCATAGATAAAATGTTGTTTTGCCACCTGATTTAGTTGTTTTAATTCATCAAGTGTATGCTGTGATAACCACTGCTCTATCCGTTGGCATGATTCTTTAGCTACCGTTTTGCAGTCGCGCATTTCATTAAAAAAATCCGAATTAAATTGATTAAACAGCGCATATCCTCGAGCAAGTGGTAAAGTTTTTAATGTAGAGACAGAAGTATTAACCAACTTTGCCTCATAACCCTCAATTCCATTTGAAGTTGTATTACGATTTTCTTTCAGCATAGCAACTCCATGTTTTTGTCATGTTTTGTAAATCAGATAAAGCAATATATATGCCATCAATACATATGCTGCTTCTCTTTGATTATTTATGCATCATTTTTGCAAAGTGGTACAGCATGTAACTGCTCAAGTTGTGTCAAATTGCGTTATTAAAATCATCTTAGTTTTTTTAGATGAAGACTTGCTTAACGCAGGAAGATTTCTTATTGTGTCCCACAGCATCATTTTATTTATTTCAGTTCAAGTTCAAGCACTAGATTATGTCTTCACAAGAAAAAGAAACGTCAAACAGCCTCTATCGTCAGTGGCAAATTCTTTCACGACTGTCCACAGGTAAGTGGATGGGTACTCGTGAATTACAAGAAATACTGAACCGTGAAGGCATTGATATCAGCCTACGCACCATTCAGCGTGACTTAAATCAAATTTCTCTACGTTTCCCAATTGAGAGCAGTAAAACAACGCCACAAGGCTGGCGTTGGCGTTCCGATGCACCGATTCAAAGCTTGCCACATATGACCAGCTCGCAGGCGGTCACCTTTATGATGGTTGAGGAACACCTAAAACATTTGCTTCCACCAAGCTTAATTGAAGAAATGAATCCTTGGTTTGACCTCGCACGTCGAAGTCTGTCGTCGCAAAATAATGTCCGTCAGTGGATTAACCGCGTGCGAATCGTGCCAGCTACTCAGCCATTGATTCCTCCTGTAGTTGAAAAAGCCGCACAACAATCGATTTATGAAGGCTTACTACAAGACAAACAACTTGAATGTCTGTATCAAGGTCGTGGACAACAAAGCGAAGAAAAGACCTATATTTTAAATCCACTCGCTTTGGTCCAAAAAGGTGCAATTATTTATTTGGTGTGCACACGTCATGACAAAACAGACATCCAAACCTTTGCTTTACATCGTTTTAAATCTGCTACGGTCTTAAATTCACGTGCATTACACCCTGTCGATTTTGATATTGATGCCTATATTGACTCTGGAGCGCTTGGCTTCCGTGTAGACTTTAATAAACCTACAGAAATGATTCAGCTCAAATTAACCATGTCTGAAGCAGAGGCTGTTTATTTTGAAGAAAGTCAGCTAAGTAAAGATCAAGTGATTCAAAAAACCGAAGATGGCTGGGTGGAAGTTAGTGCAACAGTACCTTTTACCTCTCAGTTAACATGGTGGCTGCGTAGTTTTGGTAAAAAGATTCAGAAAATTGAACCTGAAGAAGTCGCTATGGTTGTACAACAACGCAATGACTAAACCGATCTCAGACTTTCTGCTAACTGAAATATTAAATTTGAGGTAGCAACTTTTATTTCATAATAAATATTTAGCACTTAATTTTTTGCTTAGATTTTCAACACATAAAAAAGTCCCAACGCTGGGACTGGATAATTTCTTAGAATATTTTTGTAATTTTAGTCGTTTAGGTCAAAGGAACTACAGCATAAGTATCTGCTGAATACCTTATACCATAGCGCTAATTTCTCATGGCTATAATCAATTACTGACATAGGCAGGCTAGGTCGGCATTATTATAACGAATAGATTTCATAGTCATATTCAGCACCTCGTGTTTAGAAAGTAAAATCACTTTAACCTCCATTTTGCGTACTGTGAAATAACAAGAACCGCGCTGCTTTTCACAAATTTTCTTAAAGAAGATTCCTGCTTTTCTTATCTGATTTGGCTTTAAATGAAAAATTCATCCAACTTCAATGTTGTTTTTTATAAATGCTACACTGAATCAACAAATTAAAGCTTGAGCATTGTGCATAAACTCGGCAAATTATGAGCAAATGAGCTGAATAAGATTTTTCAAAATATGGCCAGTCCAGCGCAAACTATTCGCCACAAGCTACTAAATACTTTTTTTTCTCGGCATTCAATTTGGTTTGCTTGTATTTTTATCTTCCTACTCATTTCGAGTTTTCATTTAGGTTATTCCCCTCGTTATATTCAATATTTTATTCCACAAACCTTATTGAATAGTATCTGGGTCATTACTGGGCTTTTAAGCTTATTGGGTTTGTATGACGTCATACAAAACAAACATTCGATCTTAAAAAATTACCCCATCATGGGGCACTTTCGTTTTCTATTTGAAGAATTTCGACCTGAAATTCGCCAATATTTTATTGAATCTGATCAAGATGCACTGCCCTTTTCTCGTATGCAACGTAGCTTGGTCTATCAACGTGCAAAAAACCAAAATGCAGATAAACCATTTGGTTCAATTGTTGATGTTTACCAAAATGATTACCGCTTTATCAATCACTCCTTGTCACCTTGCATTCCTGCCATTCCTGAAACATTCCGTATTAACATCGGCAATGAGCAATGTAAGCAACCGTATAGCGCATCGATATTAAACATCTCTGCGATGAGCTTTGGTAGCTTAAGTGCCAATGCCATTCGTGCCTTAAACTTAGGCGCAAAAATGGGCAAGTTCTACCATGACACCGGTGAAGGCAGTATTAGTCCGTATCATTTGGAAAATGGTGGCGATATTGTTTGGGAACTCGGTAGTGGTTATTTCGGTTGTCGTACGATTGATGGTCAATTCGACCCTGTACGTTTTGCTGAACAAGCCAAGCACCCTCAAGTCAAAATGATTGAGATCAAATTATCTCAAGGTGCAAAACCAGGCCATGGTGGCATTTTACCTAAAGACAAAATTTCCGAAGAGATTGCTCAAATCCGTGGTGTCAGCCGTGAACATGACTGTATCTCTCCATCTAGCCATCCTGCCTTTAGCACCCCTATTGAAATGATGCAATTTATTCAGCAATTGCGCGAACTGTCAGAAGGCAAACCTGTGGGTTTTAAACTGTGTATCGGGCAACCATGGCAATTTATGAGTATCGTAAAAGCCATGTTACATACAGGGATTACACCTGATTTTATCGTAGTGGATGGTTCTGAAGGTGGGACTGGCGCAGCGCCAATTGAATTGATCGATAATATGGGTACGCCACTGCGTGAAGGCCTACTCTTTGTTAATAACACCCTGATTGGTGCAGGCTTACGTTCAAAAATTAAAGTCGGTGCCAGTGGTAAAATTATTAGTGCTTTTGATATTGCCAGTACCATGGCAATTGGCGCAGATTGGGTCAACTCAGCTCGTGGCTTTATGTTTGCAGTTGGGTGTATTCAAGCTCAAAGCTGTCATACCAACCAATGTCCAGTTGGCGTTGCGACACAAGACAAAGACCGTCAAAAAGCCATCCATGTTCCGACCAAAGCAGAACGTGTTTTTAATTTCCACAAAAATACCTTGCATGGCTTATCTGAACTTATTGCCTCAGCAGGTTTACAACATCCATCCGATATCCGTGCGCACCATCTAGCGCAGCGGATTAATAACCGTGAAATTAAAAACTATGCACAGCTACATTTTTGGTTAAAAGATGGGGAGTTACTCAGCTGTGAAAATAAAGATGAGGAAAACTTCTATTTCCGTATGTGGAATATGGCTCATCTAGAAAAGTTCTGATTCCTCCACCCAAAAAAAAGAGGCGACTACGCCTCTTTTTTTTCGTCTAGATCCATCACACTGATTAAGGTAAGCTGTGCTCAATCGTCAATTAGTAACTGATGTTACGCAGTAACACCAGAAGCGCAATTTGATTCAAATAAAAGTACGATACGCGGCAACGTCATCCGCAAGTGTTTGAGGCAGGACGACATCTAATCAAAAAAGTTTTTGCGATAGTTTAAATAAGTAGATGCTAGTGAACGAGTTTTGTCGGTGAGGTGCATTGCACCGCAAGATGGTTTCCTTGCGAAGCTTTGCTTCTCATTTTGCCTAATGAGAAACAATGTTTCGTAAGAGTACCTCCAGCCGAAGGCTAATCCTTTTATTTAATCTCTAGATGTAAGACTCCGTCGAATAAAATTAAAAAATCATTTTAAAAATGCGTAATTACTTTTACGTGCGTAACATCAGTTAGTAATAAGACTTGCTATTCGATTGAGCATGCAAGAATGCCGGGATCAAACCTGTTAATGCAGCACGAATATCGGCACGTTCATTAATCAGCTGATGCGAACCTTCTTCAAGCATGAGAAGCGTCTGTAAACGAAATTTACGACGTATAAACTCAATGTTATAACGCCAATCTACAGTTTGATCCTGTGCGCCTTGCGCTAACCACACCGGAATACGACACGCTGGGCGTTCCTCCATCTCCTGCATCCATTTTGACATGGCCAAAATCCAATCCATCCCCATCATTCGTGGTTGTAGAGGATCTTTTAAGCGGACAAAACGTAAAAACTCAGGATTATGATTATTCCGTCTAAAATGACGTGGCACTTCACGTTTAATACGACGAATAATGCCTAATCCAACCGAGTTATGCCACCATGCCGTTTTTGCAGGGCGAATCAGCGGAGATAATAATAAAACCCGTTCGACATAAGGGTTTTTGCGATGTTCAGCAAAATCTAACAGATGATGCAGCCAAATCGCACCACCCGTACTCTGCCCAATCCCTAACCACGGTGTTGGTAGTTGCGCCGCATGTTTAACATAACGATATACCGCTTCCAAAACTTGTTGGTAATGATCAAAGTTTTGAATACTGGCTGGCGAGCCATTGCTTAGACCATGCCCCGGTAAATCATAGGTTAAAACACTAAAACCTTGATCTAAGAGTTCACGAATAATCGGCTGATATATTCCACTATGCTCTAAATAACCATGCAATAAAAATACAGTGCCTTTAATGACATCCGTTTCAGTTTTCAGTTTCGGTTGAAACACTTGTACGTGTAATTTGAACAAAGGCATTTCTACATAGCCTTGCCAATGTTCGCAGTTCAAGGCATCTAAACCATAAAGTCGTCGATAAGACTGTATTTCAACACTAGGCTCAAAAGGTCGATTTAAATTCAGTGGTTCTAATACTTGTGGGGTTAATTCTCGACTTGGAACAGGAAGATCTAATTGTTTAAGGATCGAAGGATTAAGAAATGGGATATCTGACATTATGGGACCTCCCGACAGTCACTTGAGCCAAACCAAACATCACGTAAGGTGGCTAATAATTCATAATTGGCACGACGACTATGGTCATAATTTTTTTCACTTGGTCGCCATGTGGTTAATGTTGTTGGCATAGGTGCAACAACAGGAATGGTTTCGATACCATTTAATGCAAATAAACGACGTGTTCGAGGCATATGATATTGGTCAGTGATTAAAATAACCGTCGGTGCCCCACCTTTTTTCTGTAAAAGCAACGAACTAAAACGCGAATTTTCGCAAGTATTCATACTGCGGTCTTCAAGCAATTTCGCATCGACATCATATTGCTTCAACCATGCTTGCATATACGGTGCTTCTACACCACTCAGTACAATCGGTAACTTATTGGCTCGTTCGACATCGAGTGTTTTTTCCAGTCGAAGTCGTGTGTAGTCATTCACTACGATATCTTTATCATTTTTATCTAAGGTTAAACCACCACCTAACACCACGATCGCATACGGCTCTGCGGTTGGCTGCTTCAGGGTTTTATCTTTCATTTTGGCAAGATCAAGATATGTTTCATCATCGATCGGTTCTGCTTCTGAAGCCGCTTGCTCAATTTCATGGGTTTTTAAGAACTCGGTATATTGAGTCATCAGTCCTTTATTTTCCGCACTATTGAGCTCAAGCAGCTCTTTCATTTTTTGAGCAGGATTTTCCGCCAATGCTTCAGAAGAAGCCGCCTCGGACGCAGAAGGATTCAGCAGAGGTACTTTCGGTGTATCCTTTTGACTATCATTCTTCTCCTTTTCATGTTCTTCTTCAATGAGCTGCTGTAACGCCTTATAACGTGCTTGTATAAGGGTTAAATCTTGAGGCTCATCAGACTGTATGGCTTGCTCCATGAGTTTTAAATACGCTTGACGCGCTATCCATAAGTCAGAACCCGGCTCATAGTTATCATCATCACTTAAAGCGCCGAGTTTTTGACTTTGCGCTGCGAGCTGATTGACTTCTACAGGAACGAAATAATTTAAACTTTTAACGATCAATTTAGAATAAAACGGCGTATAGATAAAAATCATTAGACAGCCCAAAAGTACAAATAGCACTGCGGCAATTTGTACTAAGCGAACCATCCAATGTGTTTTATGCATAAATCTAAAACCTATGTGTTTTTATTGATCTGCGTGAGATCGAATCAAGCCATTTGTATCAAATAATACAGGCTCAGGATGTAGTTCAATATTAAATTTTTCAAAAACATCATGTTGTACAGCTTTGTATGTTGTACGTACATCTTGCAGCGTGGCGTCCTGATAATTGACCAACACCAAAGCTTGCTTATGGAACATACCCACTGAACCCACAGATTTCCCTTTCCAACCTGCTTGGTCAATCAACCAGCCCGCTGCCAGTTTTACCGCATTATTCGGTTGTGGGTAATGGGGTAAATTGGGAAATTGCAGCGCAATTTGGTCAAAGGCTTGCTGGCTAATCACAGGATTTTTAAAGAAACTTCCGACATTTGGAAATTCTTTCGGATCTGGGAGTTTGGTTTGACGAATATGAATGACTTGTTGTTGTAGGTTTTCTGCACTTAAGTCTTCACCTACCGCCTGCTTTAAATCACCATAATTTAATTTTAAATCTGCATGTTTTAAAAGTTTAAACGTGACATGCGTAATAATAAAACGCTCTGGCTCATCTTTAAAAATACTATGGCGATATGAAAAATGACAATCGGCAGCGCTAATACTACTTTGCTGTTCTGTTACTCGGTCATAGACCTGTACAGATTCAATAAACTCACCTGCTTCAACACCATAAGCTCCAATATTTTGCACAGGTGAAGCACCGACTAAACCGGGTATCAATGCTAAATTTTGTAAGCCATAAAACTGGTGTGCCGTCGTCCATAGCACAAAGTCATGCCACACTTGCCCTGCACCCACTTTTAAAGTCTGTGTATCGGCATCGTCTTGTACATATTCAATACCTTGAATATCCATGTGCATCACTAAAGCATGTATGTGCTCAGGCAACAGCATATTACTGCCTCCTGAAAGTACCAATACATTTAATTGCTCAGCTTTGGCAAAGTCGAGCGCTGCTTTAATTTCTTCTACCGATTGAACACTTACATAATGAGATGCTACAGCATCGAGGCTTAATGTATTAAATGGCTTAAGCTGAACCTGAGTTTGAATTTGCATTCTTAAACCTTAATTTTTTTGCTGTGCTTGTAACTGAGTTTTTAAATAATTGACCCAAGCCTGACTGCTAGATTCGCATTGATCTAATACATGTTCAAACCCTGCATCACCACCATAGTACGGATCTGGTACTTCTTGTTGCGGATATTGGTGATCATGTTGACTCATCAAAGACACTTGGGCACGTAGTTGACCGAATTGTTGCTGCGCCTTTTGCATGAGGTTTTGAATATTGTCTAAATTTTCGTAGTCCATGGCCAAAATCAAATCAAATTCAATAAAATCATGAACCGTTAACTGACGTGCGCGTAATGCAGATAAGTTATAGCCTCGTAATTTTGCATGCTGTTGGCTACGAAGATCAGGCGCTTTGCCCGGATGATAATTGCTCGTACCCGCAGAGTCGACGTGAATATTGAGTTGCGCTTCATCACAAAAATGTCTGAGAACCACTTCAGCCGTAGGTGAACGGCAAATATTTCCTAAACAAACACACAACACCTTATATGGCGTGCTGGATGACATAACAACCTCAAGACTACTTTTATTTCAAGCGTCTTATGTTAAGTTATTTACAGGATGAATCCTATATCAACACTCAAGAATAATGTTTATTTAGATATAAAAAATTAGGGATAAGCCAATGAGTCAATTTCAGTTTCAAACCGTCAGCAATATTATTTCAGGCTTAGGCTCTATTTCCCAACTGAGAGAGGTCCTAGGCGACTTTCAAGCCAAACGTGTCATGCTTGTAACCGACCCCGGTATGTTGCAACAACAATTACATTTACCCATTTTGGATATTTTAGAAAGTATCCATCAAGACTATGTGATTTATTCCAGTATTCAAGCTGACCCTGCAGAACATATAGTTTTAGATGCAGTTCAATTTGCCAAAAATGAAAAAGTAGATTTGATTATTGGTTTTGGCGGTGGAAGTTCAATGGATGTGGCTAAAATTATTGCGATCTTGGCTCATCCTAAGCAAACACAGCAGATCAGTGATTTATATGGTGTAGCTAATGCAAAACGACCACGCTTGCCACTCATTTTGATTCCGACAACGGCAGGGACCGGCTCTGAAGTCACACCAATCTCTATCGTCACTACAGGTGAAACCACCAAGACAGGTATTGTCTCCCCTGTACTGTACGCCGACGTCTGTATCCTCGATGCGAACTTTACATTAAATCTTCCCGCACACATTACCGCAGCAACCGGTATCGATGCCATGGTGCATGCCATTGAAGCCTATACGTCAAAAATTAAAAAAAATCCGTATGCGGATATGCTCGCCAAACAAGCTTTGCGTTTATTAAATAAAAACTTAGCACTGGTTTTACAAGATGGACATAACCTCGAAGCGCGTCAGCACATGCTGGTCGGTTCAATGCTTGCAGGTCAGGCCTTTGCTAATGCACCAGTTGCAGCGGTGCATGCACTCGCCTATCCACTCGGTGGACACTTTCATCTCTCGCATGGTCATACCAATGCACTGGTTCTCGCTGAAGTGTTAAAGTTTAATGCACCTCAGGCCAAGCAGCATTATGCAGAACTTATGTGTTGGCTAGACCCATACAGTACGGGCTGTACCGATGGTTTATGTGATTTATTTATTGATCATATGCAAAATCATTTAGATCAGAGCGGTTTGGTGCTTAAACTCAGTCAACTCAATGTGCCTGAAAATATGCTCGATCGTTTAGCAGAAGATGCGCTATTACAAACACGACTATTACAAAATAATCCGCGAGAACTGCAGTTTGAAGACGCTCGCCAGATTTACCAATCAATTTATGCCTAAAGTTCACTCATTTTTGAAATAAAGAAAATACCAACGATGAAACCTGAAACTAAACGCCGCCAAAACTATCGTTTTTTATTTCCAATCCAAACGCGTTGGGCAGACAACGATATGTATGGCCATGTCAATAATGTCACTTATTACAGCTATTTTGATACCGCTGCAAATGCGCTATTGATTCAACATGCCGGTTTTGATTTGCGAAATACCCCGATCATTGGTTTAGTGGTCGATTCAGCCTGCAGCTTTTTACAAGAACTGTCCTATCCAGAAATCATTGAAGTTGGAGTTGCGATTGAAAAAATTGGTAATTCTTCACTGCGCTATGACTTAGCCATTTTTAAACAAGGACAAAATGAGGCTGCAGCTCAAGGACATTTCGTTCATGTATTTGTTGACCGCCAAACACGAAAAAGCACCTCGATACCTGATGATATGCGAGATGCTTTAACTCAATTTTTACTTTAATTTTTATATCCAGCTTGAAACTTATTTGAGCTGGATATTTTGCAACTCACCATCAAAGCTTTTGAGCAAATCTTTAACAACAGGCTCTGCATGTAATAACTCATTTGCACGTGCAAAGGCCTTTTCCTTGCGGACATGTTGTAAAGCATACGGTGTGGTTTCTTCGACATCTTCAAAGCTGATATGGAAACGACATTTTGACCATTGTGCATGAATGGCTTGTTCAAATACATGCTGCAATTGAGTCACTAAAGCTTCGTATCGCTTTGGAATATGGAAAGTCGATTCACCGTCAATCGTACCTCGCATAATGCCATGCTGAGCCAACTCTTGTACCGCAGGTGAAAGTTGACTATTTCGGAACCAATACTCCCACTTTTCGACCGTCCACTCACCTTCAAGGGTTTGAGGCTGTAAAGTCAAAATATCTTGTGGCATCAAGGTAGAAGATGAACCCGTTTGAACAGCATCCGAAGAAACGGAACTTTGCGTAACTTGTGGTGATGTTAGATCAAAACCATTGTCGCCTTGAGCACCCGAAACTGATTCATTCACCACATGTTGTGGTTCAATGGCATTTATCAAATGTGGCTGAGCTGTTTCAGGCTCTACACTTTTTGACTCTAAAGCTGTTGGTTCTAAAGGTGCAATATCTTCAAAATTTATAGCGCTCACATCAACTTCTTCAGTTTCAGTACTCGGCATCGGATCTAAATCAAATAATGTATCTTCTGCCACGGCATCCATAACAAGCGTGTCATTTTGCTGTGTCGATACAGACTCAACCGGTGCAACCTCTTGCGTATCTAGAGTGCCATTTGCTGTAGATGCTGTAGAAGTTTGGCTTATTGCGTCTTCTTCAGGATCATCTAAAAAATCATCAGATGAAGGTTCGTCGGCTGCGGGTGCAGAAACATAGCCATCATCGTCATCATAATGTGAATCATCAAAATCATCGAAAGCTGGCGATGTGTCTACAGCGGGTACAGCTTCAGGCTGCTCAACAGTGGCAACCTGTGCAGCAGACTCAACAACGGTATTGGGTTGCTGCAAAGACTGTGTTTGAGTCGACTCAACTGTGCTGGCCTGATTTTGAGCAAGCTGTGGCTGTGTGGCTGATTCATGCTGTACGGCAAAAACCAACATTTCGTTTGGCTGTAAAGGACGGAATGCCAATAAACGTAGCACACACATCTCAAAACCTTGCTCTTGTGTCACTGCCAACTGCAAGTCTGCCCGACCTTTGCATGCAACTTGATAATACAACTGCAAATCTTGAGCTGAAATCAACTGCGACAATTGCATAATTTTTTGATTGATCTCAGCGCTATATTTCAACGCTAAGTCTGGCAAGTATTGTAATAATGCCAGTTCATGTAACGTTGAAATCAACTGATCTAATACCAGCGAAACATCCAGCGCTTGTTGACGGAATTGCATGAGTAAAGCACTCACGCGTTCACGCTGATTTTGATGAATGGCTAAAATCAAATCATAAATGATCGTACGGTCAATTAGGCCCAACATGTCTTTAACATCTTGGTGCTGAATTGAACCCTGACCATAGGCAATTGCTTGATCAGTTAGTGACAATGCATCACGCAGTGAACCTTGAGCCGATTCAGCAATTTGCCAAATCGCATCTTGCTCCGCTTGAATTTGTTCTTTTTGTAAGATATCTGTCAAATGCGATGTGATTTCATCCACCGCTAAAGGACGCAAAGTAAATTGCAAGCAACGTGAAATTACAGTAATCGGTAATTTTTGTGGATCTGTAGTAGCAAATAAGAATTTCACATGCTCTGGCGGTTCTTCGAGAGTCTTTAATAACGCGTTAAATGAATGCGTAGAGAGCATATGCACTTCATCGATCAGATAAACCTTGAAGCGACCTTGGGTTGGTGCATAAGGAACGTTATCGAGTAGTTCTCGGGTATCTTCAACTTTGGTCCGTGATGCCGCATCGATTTCAATTAAATCAATAAAACGACCTTCATTTACCGCTTTACACGTTGGGCAGACTTCACACGGCGTTGAGGTTACACCTGTTTCACAGTTCAGACATTTTGCCAAAATACGGGCAATAGTGGTTTTACCCACACCTCGAGTACCTGTAAATAAATACGCATGATGTAACCGACCACGTTCTAAGGCACTGGTAAGTGCGCGTGACACATGGTTTTGTCCCACGAGTTCAATGAAATTTCGTGGACGGTATTTTCGTGCAAGTACTTGATACATGTATGCTCCTTTTTACAGGTGTAAGCATACTGTTTTTTTGTCTAAGAGTGAATGAAGTTCTTAGTCAGTGGAACTAATTCGATCAATATCTTCGAATTTAACGACTTTAATATTTGATTTATTTTCTGAATCATTAAACAAGATTACATTACCTTGAAAACTGTCCAGAACATACCATTTATTTACGTCTTTGATTTTCAATGTAGCTACAGGCGACTTCTTTATATCATTTAATTTTAACTGTGCAGAAAAACAGGTAGCAAATATGGCAAGAATGGTTAACACCAAAAATTTAAGTGGTTTATCTCTGCGCACTTCATCATCGGTAAAAATATTGAGAGTTATACCAATTAGAACAGCACCCCATAGCATTGAAGTTTGACCAATAAAGTTATTTACATAGAGCGTAATTAGCCCACTAACACATACAATAATGACAAATATAGCTTGTAGCAGCTTATGCTTTTTTAAAAACTGTTCGATTTTTTCTTTCAGCTCTGCTTCCGTAATATGATTAGAAACTAAAATTTTCTTTTTAGGCTTACTTTTGCAATATTGTTTAAATAAAAATTTATAGAAATCTAATAGAACACCAACTACGGCTATGACTGAACAACTTAAGACTAATACCTTAATAATTTCAAAAATATAAAATGATGGAGATAAAACAGACATTATCCATATAGCATCTAAAGAGTAATAGAAAAATGCATTCGAAATAACAGAAATTGTGAGGGCTGCTATGGATAAAATTCCAAATAACTCCGTAATTGATAATTCTTTTTTTATCATTATTTATAAAAATTAGACTATAAAGTGGTTTTTTATCATGACTGACAAACTACGTAAAGAAAGAACGATTTAATTATAATTAAGTCTCTGCCCGCTTAAGCAAAAAATCACTCTGCATTTGATAGCGTTTCGCCGTTTGGTCTTCACGAATTTCAAGTAATTGCTGATCCAAATCAACATACAAAAGATTACGCGTTTGCACATTCATAAGTTCTAGCTGCTGCTTTGATTCATCTTTAAAACGAATTACACCTTTTAGCACTTCAACGTCGTTATGACCACTTAGACTTTCACGAGTGAGTGTATAGGTTTGGTCTTCATGTAGCTCAAGAGCCACAGCCATACCGGGACAATCTTCACAACGAGAAAGACAGCCCATACAAGGTGTTGTGCCTTTAAAATTACCGACCCATGCTGCATGCTGTTTTTCAGCAGTAATCGCTTCTATCTCTTTTGCTTTCGTTTGAGTTGAATCCTGACAACCCAACATTGCCGACGTTGCTACTAAGGGAATCAAAACAACTTTTTTCATAGGGATATCACAGCAGTCTAAAACTGCGAGGGAAAATAGCATATTTTTCACATTTCCCCAATTTCTGTTCTATTCCGAAGTATCTTAAATCCAGCCTTTACGCCCTTTTAATACTTTATCTGCACAGCGTAAGGTTTCTTGAGTTAGGCCCCATAAACGATAATCGCCCGTGATCGAACCCGTCGCAAAGTTATGTGTATACGCAAAACTTAAATCACGCTGCGGATCACACCAGGCCCCAGAACCATTAAAACCTATATGTCCAAAACCTTGACTAGATTTGCCTAAAGTTAAAATGCGGTGATAACCCAAACGCCAATTCATTGGTAAAGGCATAATACGATCACGTTTTTTATATTGAATTTTACTTAAAGATTCAAAAACTTGTGGTGTGATTAAGGTCTGTCCTTGCCACTGGCCATGATTGGCTAGCATTGCATAGATTTTCGCTAAACTATTGGCACTAAATACGCCTGTTGCCGCAGGAATAATGGCTTGCAAACCCTCATCACTAAAAAATGAAAACTTGCGCATCCCTTTTGGAATCATACCATCTTGAAAGTCTTGCAAATTTTGTCCTGAAATTTGCAGGAGCTGATCAAAGATTGACGGTTTTCGTGTCTCGGTCTTTTTTTTCGTTGTCTGCGCTTGGGTATTTTCTTGAACAGAAGCATCTATAGTGCGTTCTTCTTTTTTCTTTTTCGGAATCAAGCGTGCAACCTTACCAAGTTGATGCTCTGGTACACCAAAAAAAGCATGATCCAATGCTAAAGGTTCAACCAAATACTGTTGCATCAATTCTGTAAGCGGTCGACCTGTGGCCTTTTCAAGTACACCACCGACTTGCCAACCGAAGGTTAACGGTTGATATGCTGCATCAGTTGATGGCTCAAAACGTGGCTTAGCTTGTTCGATGACTTTAAGCATATGTGACCAATCAGCCATTTCAGATGCTGTTTGAATGATATTACGAATATCGTATAAACCACTCTGATGACTCAGCATGTGCCTTAATGTGATATCCGACTTACCATTTTGAGCAAACTCCGGCCAATATACGGCAACGGGAGTATCGTAATCTAGAAAGCCTTCGCTCACTAAGATATGTGCAAGCGTTGCAAGTACACCTTTACCCGTGGAATAACAGACCGAGGGCGTATTGGACTGCCAAGCTTCTTCGGCTGACTTTTTACCGGTCCAAATATCCACGACTTTTTGACCTTTAAAATACACCACTAAGGCGGCTCCGCCTAAGTGGGTTCGAGCATCCTGCATACGGCTAAATTGCGCCGCCAAATCTTGAAACGCCGCGTCAACCGTACCTTGATAATTATTCTTCTGTGCAAATAGATATTCTTTGAGCGCCTGCATCATCATTCCTTTGAATATGAATCGCTTGAGATTAAAACAAAAAAGCCTAAACCGATATCGATTTAGGCTTAAGTCTTACAGTGCTTTCACACTTCCCGCGACATGCGGTTTTTTGTTTTTGCTATTTCGAATTGCAAACTCGGTATCTTGTCCAGTTTGAGCCGTTAAAAACTCAACTTGTGATGGGAGATACATCGGCAGTTTAAACCAGACATCTGCTTCATAGGCATCTGGCAAAGTTAAACTCGACAAAGCTTTAGCTTTACTCCACATACCATGTGCAATGGCTTGTTTAAAACCAAACGCTTTAGCGGTTACAGCATGAATATGAATCAAGTTAAAGTCACCAGAAGTCAACGCATAACGGCGACCGGTATTTTCAGAAACATTCCATTCAGCTTGAACTTGCAACTCAGCTGACTTTGTTTCGGTAGATTTTGCCGCAGCTTTGTTCTCTGTTTTTTGACGTGCTAAATACGTGGTTAATGATTCTACAACCACTTCATCGCCCACTTTTGCAGTGGTAATAAAGTCAAATTGCACGCCTTTATCATGTGGCTGTAATTCACCAAATTTGCATGACAATGACAGTGTTTCATTTACACCAACTTTGCGATATTGCTTCACTTGGTTACGAATATGTACCAAACCTAAGATCGCAAATGGAAAAGCTTCCGTAGTCATCATATGCATTTGCAAACTTTGAGAAAGCACAGCCAAATAAATCGCTGGGATATAACCATTGTTTTTAAAGCCACAGACTTCGTTATAAGCTTTTAAATGTTTTTGATCGACCTTAAATGAATCCACCACATATTCAACTTGCGGCAGCACTTTTTCAGCTTTAGGCTTTTTTAAAATCAAGCCTTGAATCACTTTTGGATAGGCTAAATAAGGTTTTGGAAGTTGACTAAAATGGCGAGTATTCATACTAAACCTTTGGAAGTTTTTATTTCAATGTTTTAAAAGCATCTTCTCTTGCGCCATATATAGCTCAAGGAGAAGGCTAGAATGAGGTTAGACCCATTCATTTATAGCAAATTTTTACCTCTCCCTAGCCCTCTCCTAAAAGGAGAGGGAATTTTAAGAGGAATGTATTAAGCCCCTAACAAGCTTTGACCACACACACGTACCACGTTACCGTTCAAGCCTGTCGATGCAGTTGAAGCAAACATCGCAATCGTTTCTGCAACGTCTACAGGTAAACCACCTTGACTCATCGAGTTCATGCGACGACCTGCTTCACGGATTGCAAATGGAATCGCAGCAGTCATTTGCGTTTCAATAAAGCCTGGAGCAACAGCATTAATGGTTACGCCATTTTTCAATAATGGAGCAGTAAATTTAACCACACCAATTACACCTGCTTTAGAAGCAGCATAGTTGGTTTGACCTAAGTTACCTGCAATACCTGAAATAGAAGACACGCAAACAATACGACCATTTGCATTGAAGCCATCATTTTCAAGAAGGTAATCATTTACACGCTCAATTGCAGATAAGTTAATGTTAATTACCAAATCCCAAAGTTCAGGCTTCATATTGGCCAAAGTTTTGTCACGGGTAATTCCGGCATTGTGCACGATGATATCCAAACCACCTTGTGCCGCTGCAGCAGCTTTGATTTTTTCACCTGCATCGCTTGCAGTAATATCAATTGCCAGTGTTGAACCACCAATTTTACCTGCAACACGGTCAAGGTCCGCTTGCTGCTGTGGAACGTCCAAACAAATCACATGCGCGCCATCACGTGACAATACATGCGCAATTGCTTCACCGATACCACGGCTTGCACCTGTTACTACAGCTGTTTTGCCTGCAAGCGGTTTATTCCAGTCAACATCCACAACATCTGCTTTAGATACACGAATCACCTGACCCGATACATAAGCTGAACGTGGTGAAATCACAAAACGTAATGCAGATTCTAAGTTTGCTTCAGCGCCTTCATCCACATAGACTAACTGTGCAGCAATCCCTTTCTTAAACTCTTTACCCACTGATTTTACAAAACCTTCTAATGCACGTTGTGCAATGGCTTGTTTCACAGTTTTCGCAGTCTCTGGTGTTGTACCCACAACCACAACACGACCAGACGCCTGAATTTGACGCGCGATTGGGTTAAAAAATGCATATAAGGCATGCAGTTGTTCTGAGTTTTGAATACCTGAAGCATCAAACACCACAACTTTAAACTTAGACTCTTTATCGCCTTCGTTGAATGCGCTTAAGTTTAGACCTGATTTTGCCGCAGCTTGTTGTAATTCAGCATTATTGCCTGCATAGCTATTGGCATGAATATTTGCCAAGACTTGTGCAATAGCACCAGATAATGTTGAAGCAGGCGCTGCACCGAATAAAACCGCACCTTTAACTACAGGTGTTGCAGACTCAAAACGCTCTAAAAAAGTCGGTGATGGTAAACCTAAATTTTTGATGACAAATTTACCAATAGGAGATTTTGCAAATGTTTGGTATTGATCAGTCATGTTTATTATCTCTCATACAGATTAATTTTTGATGGATCTGAAGATATCCCTTTAACTTCAAGATGATGTCAGATACTTATATTTCAATAGTTCCATCAGTTTCCATGGAATCATACTTGAGTTAAAACGCAGATGGCTTGACCTGAATGCTTTAGCGAATGTCATTTTAGTCAATTTACCCCTTTGGTGAATATGCTAATGTACCCAACAAGAAGATCATCCACATGCTTGGAAAAGCCTTATGAGCAAAACAACTCAAGAAAATCCAGCAGTCGAAACTCCGACCACGGAAACTGTGTCAAATACATCAAAGAGTACACCACGTACCGCTAAAAGTACGGGCACAGCAACCAAGTCTACAAGTGATGCCGCTAAAACGAGCCGTCCTCGTCGTGCATCTACACGTAATAAGACACCCGCTTCAAACCCTAAAACAGCTTCAAAATCAACAACTCAAACGTCTGTTCAACAGGATAATACCATGAGTCAAAACACAGTTCGCCGCGTTGCTATTATCGGTGGTAATCGTATTCCTTTCGCTCGTTCTAACGGCGCTTACTTCACTGCATCGAACAGCGATATGTTCACAGCTGCATTAAATGGTCTTGTTGAACGTTTCAACCTTCAAGGTCAACGCCTTGGTGAAGTTGTTGCTGGTGCCGTGTTAAAACATAGTCGTGACTTTAACATGACCCGTGAGTGTGTACTCAATACCGAACTTGCTCCTGAAACACCTGCTTACGATATTCAACAAGCATGTGGTACAGGTTTACAAGCAGCTTTCTTGGTTGCTAATAAAATTGCTTTGGGTCAAATCGAAGTGGGTGTTGCTGGCGGTGTAGATACAACCTCTGATGCACCGATCGCTTTTGGTGATGGTTTACGTAAAGCTTTACTTGAATTGAACATTGCTAAAACGGGTAAAGACCGCCTAAAAGCATTAACTAAAATTAATGTTAAAGATTTGATGGATGCACCGAAGAACGGTGAACCACGTACAGGTCTTTCTATGGGTGACCATCAAGCCATTACGACACTTGAATGGGGTATCTCTCGTGAAGCGCAAGATGAACTTGCTGCATCTTCACATCAAAAAATGGCAGCTGCATATGAAGAAGGTTTCTTCGATGACCTGATTACGCCATTCCTAGGTTTAGAACGTGACAACAACTTACGTGCAGACTCTTCTGTAGAAAAACTTGCGAAGTTAAAACCAGCGTTTGGTAAAGGCGATGCGCGTACGATGACTGCGGGTAACTCGACTCCACTGACTGATGGTGCGTCATGTGTCCTTCTTGCCTCTGAAGAATGGGCGAAAGCAAACGGTCACGAAGTGCTTGCTTATTTAACCTTCCAAGAAACAGCGGCGGTTGACTTTGTAGAGAAAAAAGAAGGCTTATTGATGGCGCCTGCGTATGCAGTGCCTCGTATGCTTGAACGCGCAGGTCTTAAGCTGCAAGATTTCGATTACTATGAAATTCATGAAGCGTTTGCATCTCAAGTATTGTCTACACTTAAAGCATGGGAAGATCCGAAGTTCTGTAAAGAACGTTTAGGTCTAGATGCACCACTAGGTTCAATTGACCGTGCTAAATTAAACGTGAAAGGTTCTTCACTTGCTGCGGGTCACCCATTTGCTGCAACTGGCGGTCGTATTATCGCAACTGCTGCAAAACTATTGAACCAAAAAGGTTCAGGCCGTGTACTTGTATCGATCTGTGCTGCGGGTGGTCAAGGCGTAACAGCGATTATTGAAAAATAAGTTTCTCAGATTTAAAAAAAGCACCTCAAATGAGGTGCTTTTTTAATGCTTAAATGCTAAACATTATTTCGGTAATGGATTATTTTTAAAGTATTCATCCACTTTATTCCAAGGTGTTTTTGAAGCAACACCATTTAAAATGTTTTGGCTAATCCCTTGGCATAACTCTGAATCTGGACGTGTATGGAAGCTGTTTAAATTCGGATCCATATAAGGTAAAGAACCTGGCTGACGCTGGAAATAGAAATTTAAATTATCCATCATTGCTTCAAAGCCCCAGCCTTCCATTGCCCAAGCGCTATTATGACCGCCCCAATGATGCCCGAATTCATGTGCAACAATTCGATAGCCAGATTGTCTATAATGACCGTAGTAAATCCATCCATCTACACCAAGTACCTGACCACCGCCAAGCCCACCACCCATGTTGGTAACACCGAGGCTAATCTGCCCACGGTTTAAAATACTATTATAAATATTTTTAAAATCTTCAGCTTTGAAGAAACCATTGCCCCCTTCTACACGCCCTGCATTACCAAAGAAGTCATGCCCAATTGCAGCCTTATGATTAAACCACAGTGTCTCAAACTCAGGCGTACTGATCATATAGGCAAAGTTAGTCATCATAATGACCCATTCACGCGCATACAATGGTGTAATACGGCACCACTTCGAATCGCTTTCAGGATTGTACGTACCAAAAGTCAGTTTCCACTGCGCTTTAATCGTATTTAACTTCTGAACGTGCGTATCTGAATCTGAGGTGATTTTAACTTCTTCAAAGAGTTCAATAGGCACTTCACTAAAATTGCTTAGACCTTCAATACGTGCCGAACCAATTTTATTAACCAAATTAAATCCGACATTTTTATCGATGGTCAAATTGAGCTTGCTTGTAGAATACGGTGTCAAACGATCTAGCGTCGCAATTTCAACCCATTGCTCACTTTGACGCAGCTTGCCAACAATTTTTAAATTATTCACTTCTGCTGCACTGTAGCTTTGCAAACTAATACTGCTGCCGGTAAAGGAAGCCGATAATATTTTATTGACAGGGATATTACGCAACGTGGTATTGGTTAATGTTGCCCAGCTTTCTCCATCTTGCAGCATACGGGTTTGTTCAGTCGCTTTCGACTCGAGCAAGTTAGTTGATACGACTGGTGTATCTGAAATTACTTGCTTAATTTTACGCAGCGGCAATGCAATTATTTTTTGATTAGACAGCGTATAAATAACATCGCCATATACCGTTAAATCTAAAGATTTAGGTAAATTTTGACCATTCTGTCCCGCCAAACGGTACTGCTGTACATTATCTACTACGCTACTTGGCAACGCAGTCGTCAAGCTTGCTAGATTATTTTTTGAATAGCTGACAATTTTTCCACTCGGCTGCGCAGCATAGAGCAAGTTGTCCGTTGCACTATGTACCACGGTTGCGACTGAGTTTTGCGTTTTATCTGGCTGAACAAATGATTCTGTATCTAAGGTTTCATGAATATTTTTAAAGTTATAGACATAGGTGTGACCATTCGTTGTTGTAGCATATAGCTGATCACCAATAATTTCTAAACGCGGTACACAACCAGAGCCACAGCTTGGCAATGCAAGGCGGCTAAACTTTCTTAAAGCAGCACTGGATTTGCCATTCACCGTTTCCTGAGACCAGACATTGATACGGTTTAAGTTATCCGCGACAAAAACATATTGATCATTTGCGATGACTGCACTTGGATTAGTCATCGCATAAAACGGCTGACCACCGTTTGTAGACCCAGTACCTAAAGACCCAAAATAGGCAGGTGCAGTTCCTGAAATATCAAAAATATCTGCGCGATGGCTGCCTGATGACGATACATAAAGACGATTGCCTGCGATGTATAATCGCTAATATCCGCCCATAATTTTCCTGTATTGCCAAAAGCACTTGCTGCGGAAATTGAACTGAGCACTGTCTTATTTTTTAAATCATAACGCAGAATTTCTACTGTCGGCTGATTGTTTGCAATATATAAAATGTCGCCGCCGCGCTGAATGGCTGTTGGACTCCATGATGCTAAAGAAAATGTTGAAGCATTTAACTCTGAAGCCACATCAGCTAAACGGATGCCGTTAGCTAAATTAATTTGACCTTGATTCTGTGTAGATTCTGTTAGAGCAGTTGATTGTCCAGACTCACCACCACCTCCACCACACCCCCGTCATTATGAGTGCAACCACTACTGCTAATGCACGTAATTTCATCCAAACACCGCTAAAAAATAAAATACAAATAATCAATATCTTATAATTCAAAAAAGAATATTCACCTAATCATTAAACTGGAATCAGCATCAATATTAAGTGATGTTATTATTATATTTTTCACATTAACAACGCAGAGATGGTCATGTAATACATTTTTTATAGGTAAAATTCTATTTATTTTCCCGATAATTAAACTTAAATAGAAATAATTCCTCAATGGAAGTAATACACCCACTGAAAAACAAAGACTAAAAGATTTTTTAACCTTTCCGACATAGGTTGCTGTACCTCAGTCCAAAGCAGAACTTATAAAAGGTTCTGGCCGCATACACATCTTGATCTGTATTGCTGATGGTCATGGACGAACAAGGATGATTAAATAATAAATACTTAAAGAAAAAAACCGCTCTTAAGAGCGGGTTTTTACGATTCAATCATTTTTTAGAAACGATACCCTACGCCTAAGTAAGTAATGATAGGATCAATATCGATCTTGGTCGTTGCATGAATTAATTGTTCACCCGTCGTTTGGTTAATCACATCAATCTTGGTTTTATTATTTAACTTTGCATAAGACACCGAAGCAACCGTAAACCAACTTGGGTTGAAGTCATAAGTAAATCCAAGTGTGACAATTGGAGCAATCGCATCATCCGCATCGACATCGACCACCATTTTTCCTGATGATTCTTTACCATCGAGTGCTGCACCCGCATTATTATCTTTAATGTTTTGAATCATATGACCTGCAGCAATTAAGTCAGATTCAATTCCTTTATTGAGTTCAATATCATTAAAATAAGCATACATGATCCCTGCACCCACATAAGGTCTAAACTTATTTACACCCGACTGACCAAATTGGTACTGTGCCTGAAATACCGGCGTCCAAGCTCTTGCACTCGCCGCTTTACCATAAGATGATAGATCCGTAATGGGTACTGCGTAATCTAGTGGTAAACCATCTGGGAATAACATACCGCCCAGACCACCTGGCTCTGCAAGACCAGATAATGGCGCGGTAATCATACCCTTACCTTTAATGTCCACCTTAGGTGGGATACCGCCAATTACTTGCAAAGAAACATTATCATTAATATGGTAGTTAAATGTTAAACCTAAAGTATCGACATCTTCTGCTTCAAGCCCCGTGCCTTCAGCTGACCAATTATCTAGTCCATTGATCGTTGCGATCCCTGCAATCTCTGACTTGATGTTGCCATCCTTATCTTTAATTAATCCTCCCAAAGGGCCATTCACAAGGTCGGTTAAAGTGTCCTTAAGATTCGCAGAATTACTCCCTTCATTATAAATTGCATTCGGATCAATCGCTTTTAGAAAACCTTCAGCACTAATTGTGCCTACTTTAGCCTGTGTGCCATTTGCCACAGCGGTATTAATATTAAAAGGATTCGCCTTACCTTGCGGCATCACATGCATCCAACCCGCAGATACAGAAAAACGTTTAAAGTTACCATCTGCAAATGTAAATTGTGTAAGCCCAAGTAAAACAACAGGTGTGACAATTTTTATCAATTTCATATGCTAACTCCTTGTCTTGCATATTTTTTTAATTAAATCCTAAAAACATTCTTTGTTCTTATATTTAAAAGTTATGTAATTAGTATAATTTTTTATAGTTATATTATGTTTTTATATATTGTTATTTGTAAATTTTTGCACTATTTTAATGCAAAAAAGGCCTGTACTTATCAATACAGGCCAATGTGATTTTCTTATTGAAATTTAACGATATTGTGGTTGGTAACCTAGGTACGCTTCGATCTGGTCATAGCACCATTGGAAAATAAATGTGTAGACTAAAATACACATGGTCATACTAAAATCGAGCAAAATCGCCTGCCATAAGGTCATATGCATGGCATAAGCCACCATTGGGATGGTTGCAAGCATTAAACCGCCCTCAAATCCAATTGCATGTAAAACACGTACACCAAAGGTTCTTTTTAACTTTCTTTTTGCTTCAAATTTTTCAAAATAATGATTAAAAATCATGTTCCAAATCACAGAAGTGACCGCCATTGCAATACCGAGCGTACCTGTCACCTCCATCGGAACTTTAAAAATAAAACTTAAAGCAATAGCAATGATCACCAATAGGATGATCTCATAGCTTAGCGCATGAATAATCCTTCTCTTGGAAATCGTCATTTTGAAACACTCTATTATTTGTAAAAAACTTATTTTATTTTTATATTATTGATTAATCGAGTTAGGTTCTTTCAATATTATTGAAAGGTTGTATTCCTTTATTTTTTCTGTATGCACATGAATATTAATCAAGAACAACTGATGATTTTTAAAATAGTCATGGAAACAGGATCATTTTCCGCAGCTGCCAGACAACTCGGCAAAGTACCTTCGGCTGTCAGCATGTCCATTGCGAATTTCGAAATTGATCTCAACCTTAAACTGTTTGAGCGCGTTGGTCGTGAGCCTGTGCCCACCGCTCAAGCGCTTAACCTGTATGAAAAAACTGAACAATTATTGATAGAAATCAATCAGTGGAAACAGCATGCGATTGCGCTGAGTCATGGTTTAGAATCTTCACTGAATATCGTGGTGGTATCAGAACTGCTTCATACGCAGTGGACCGACTATATCTCTTTGCTAGAAACTCATTTTCCATCTTTGCAAATCAATATTTTTTCTGCGCCTCAAGAAGATGCCCAAAAGATGCTATTACAAGGTCAAGCGCAGCTTGCTCTAATGTTTGAACGTGAACAGCTTGAGAGCTATGAACAATTTGTCGAATTGAAGCGTGAAGCATTGGTTCCTGTTGCTGCGACAAAACATGCCCTGTCGAAATTTAAGCAAGTCAGTTTTGAGCAAATTTTGCAAAGTCGACAAATCGTGGTCGCGAGTCGTGATAAAAGCATCAAACCAGAGTTGTTATTTTCCAAACACAGTTGGCGTACAGATAATCACCACTCTGCCTGTTCTATGATTATTCAAGGTCTGGGTTGGGGTGTGCTTCCCCTCGAGATGTTTAATGAAAATCCGACGCTCAAAGATCAACTCAAAATTTTAAGCTTTCAAGATTTCACACCCAAATTTGAATATTTCGTCGACTTGGTCTGGAACCGTGAAAAACCTCTCGGCTCGGCTGCTCATTTTTTGATTAATCACATCCGAAATTCACGAAAAACTACGATTTAGACTGCCTAATTGGGCGTTTTTTGGTTGGGTTCTAAACAGATTGTGTTATAAAAGTATGTACACCAAGAACATTAAGAACTAGATTTCAAATGACTCAAAATGCGTTAAACCAATTAAAAAGCCTAACAACGATTGTTGCTGACAGCAGTGATTTAGCTGCGATTAATACATTCCGTCCATTGGATGCGACCACAAATCCATCTTTAATTACAGCAGCGGCAAATCAACCTGAAAATAAAGAACTGATTGAAAGTGCTTTTGAACAAGCGCGTAAAGAAGGTTATCAAAACGATGAGCTGGTTGAGCGCACCATCGATATTCTTACGGTCAAATTTGGTGTAGAAATCTTAAAATTGATCGAAGGACGTGTATCTACAGAAGTCGATGCAGCCTTGTCTTATGATACTGATGCCACCATTGCAAAAGCTAAAGAGTTACTGGCTTTATATGCACAGTATGGTATCGATCAAAATCGTATCTTAATTAAAATTGCCTCAACGTGGGAAGGTATTCAAGCCGCTAAAGCCCTTGAAGCTGAAGGCATTCACTGTAATCTGACGCTATTGTTTGGCTTACATCAAGCTCAAGCCTGTGCAGATGCTCAAGTCACACTGATTTCGCCATTTGTTGGTCGTATTTTAGATTGGTACAAAAAAGCTGAAAATGTGGATAGCTACCCGATTGAGAAAGATCCGGGCGTGTTATCAGTGAAGCAGATTTACCACTACTATAAACAACATGACATCAAAACTGAAATTATGGGTGCTAGCTTCCGTAGTATTGATCAAGTGCTCGGCTTAGCAGGATGTGATTTATTGACAGTTTCACCAAATTTATTGGCAGAACTGGAAAAAGATCAGCGTACCGTTGAAGTGCAACTGTCTAATCATCATGCACATGCACACTGTCAACACGACATACAAGTGCTCGACAAGCAAACTTTCAAAGCTGAAGTTGAAAAAGACTTAATGTCTTTCCAACTATTACAAGGCGGTATTGATGGTTTTATTAAAGCCCGTGAGCAATTAAGTAGCTTACTGCGTCAAACTTTTGGCTTAGATGCTGAAATAAAAGCATAAATTAGAAATTTTCAGTTTCATCTAGAACCGAAGTTGTATACTACAGCTTCGGTTTTTTATTTGAGTGTCTTCAGTGTTTGGAATCACAGACTTAACGACCTTTATTATTGGTACGATATTAATTGTGATTTTACCCGGGCCAAATTCACTTTATGTCATGTCTGTTGCTTCTCGCTATGGCATTAAGGTCGGCTATTTAGGCGCTTTTGGCGTTTATACTGGCGATTTGATCTTAATCTTACTCACTGCTCTCGGCGCTGCATCCTTACTTCATGCCTTCCCTTGGTTATTCTTATTATTAAAAATTGTGGGTGCGCTGTATTTAAGTTATTTAGGTATCAAACTTTTCAAGGCTGCCTACCAAACTTGGAATGCCGTTCAAACGCCAGAACAACTCGACACCAAACAACTGAGTTTGAGCGAACTGAAACCGTTTAAGACTGCATTAACCATCAGTATTTTAAACCCTAAAGCCATTCTTTTTTACTTATCGTTCTTTGTACAATTCGTCGATCCTGCATATCCATATCCTGCGATTACATTCACCACACTCGCGATCGTGCTGCAAATTATCAGTATGAGCTATTTAACGATTTTGATCTTTTCGGGTGCAAAACTGGCCACCTATTTTAGCCATCGTTATAAATTTACGGCATGCTGCGTGGCAGCGGTTGGTCTTCTATTTTGTGGATTTGGTCTAAAGCTTGCGACATCTACGTTGTAAATGACATGTGAGACATAGTTCAATTTTTTAAATCATAAAAATCTACAATGCTTTTAAATTTTGAATGGATGAAACATCCACAATCCAGGTTTTCGGTTCGTACTATTAAAGTGCTGTTTGTTAAAGTGTCGTTTGTGAATAAATAAAGTATTTCCATAATATCTCGATGAGCACTTTTACTGTACAGGACTTGAGCGTATCATCCTGAAAAATGTCATCTTAAATCTGCGCCAACAATAGTCATAGCTCGATCAGTATGCAAAAACTACTCCAAGACTTTTCCATTCCAGCTGCTTTTGCAGGTTTTATTACGTTCTTAGTCGGGATCAGTGTCTCGGCTGTTTTGGTGATCCAATCTGCACAACTGCTCGGTGCCAACACTGCAGAAATCACCTCTTGGTTTTGGGCTCTAGGTTTGGGTATCGGCTTAAGCGGGCTGATTCTGTCTTGGAAATTTAAATATCCCGTTGCGACTTCATGGTCCACTGCAGGACTGGCACTGATTTTAGCGACTGCAAATGGTTACAGCATGAATGCCGCCCTAGGTGCTTTCTTGGTCTGTGGCCTATTGACAGCAGTACTCGGATTTTTAGGCATTTTTGAAAAAATACTGCGCTATATCCCGCAAAGTCTCACCAGTGCAATGTTGGCGGGTGTACTCCTTAAATTTGGTATTGAGCTATTTGTCAGTTTACAAAATGAATGGGCATTCGTTCTTGGTTTACTGGCTGCCTATGTCCTCAGTAAACGACTGTTACCACGTTATAGCATTGTCATTACAGTAATCATTGGCATCATGCTTTGTCCATTGTTACTTGGTTTTCAATTACCGGCGCTTAATTTAGAACTCGCACAGCCAGTTTGGGTCACACCTGAATTTTCGATCTCAGCAATACTGGGTTTGGCGCTACCACTCTTTGTAATCAATATGGCCTCTCAGTACTTACCAGGTTTAGCCATGATTAAAAGTTATGGTTATCAACCCCACGTCAATCAACTGATTGGTTGGACTGGGACAGCCCAAACGCTACTCGCGCCATTTGGATGTTTTAGTGTCAATATTGCTGCGATTAGTGCGGCAATCAGTCTAGATGACCAAGCCCACCCCGATGAGAAAAAGCGCTATATCGCAGGTATGACCTGTGGCTTCTTTTATATTTTGATGGGCCTGTTTGCAGCCACTTTGGTGAGTTTCTTAACCGCTTTCCCATTGGTGTTTATTACCGCTTTAGCAGGCATTGCCCTACTAGGCACCATTGGACACAACATCGTCATTGCTTTCCAAGAAGCGAGTGAACGTGACGCCGCTCTACTCACCTTCTTGTTTAGTGCATCGGGCGTACAGTTTTTTGGTATTGGCTCTGCATTTTGGGGTTTGGTCTTTGGTTTAGTCGTGCATGCTATTTTCAAATATAAAAGAAATTAAGCCCTCAGTTAAATAATTTGCTTCAAATAAAGAATGATACGCGGTAACGTCATCCGCATGTGTTTGAGATAGGACTATTTATAATCAAAAATGTTTTTGCGGTGAGGAGCAATGCTCCGCAAGATGGTTTCCTTACGTAGCACGCTTCTCATTTTGCCGAATGAGAAACAACATTTCAAGAGTACCTCCAGCCGAAGGTTAATCCCTTTATTCAATCCCTAGATGTAAGACTCTGTCGAATAGACTTAAAAATCATTTTAAAAATGCATAATTACTTTTACGTATGTAAAATCAGTTATTTAATCTATTTCGCTCGATACGTTCTGGCGATCAGTTCTTGTTTTAATAATTGGGTTTCGCTCTCATCTTCCACTTCTGTAAAAGCGGTGAGCCAAATACCATCGGCTGCATAACGAACAATTTTCAGTTCGATATCCGAATCGGTCTGATGATGACGCTCTAAACGTGAGTTCATCCATTCGATCCAATATTCATTAAATGTTTTATCGGTCAGCATGGTCATCGAAATCGCGGACCAAGACTGTTGCAAACCCATGATTTGTTTTTCTAAAGTAATTTCAATATAGGCTCGGGTAAAACGACCGTATGGCTCAGGGTCTTCGTCAATTAATCGGTCAACGACCTCGTCTAATTGAGCCAAAAGCATCACAATCATGGACTCTAAGAGCTTTTGCTTATTTGAAAAATGATGAAATACACCACCTTTTGTAACCCCAACTAAATCCGCAACGGCTTGAATCGACACCCCATTAACACCTTTATCTGCAGCAAGACGGATTGCATGCTGCAAAATACTTTGGCGTATCAGTTGAGGCTCTTTCTTACGCTGATGCGGATTATCCATATTAGTGTCCAGCTGAAGTTGAAAACAGGTTGATCACGACCACACCTGAAACAATCAGGCCTATCCCTAACATGGCTGGGAGGTCTAAACTTTGACGAAAGATAAAGTAGCCAATTAGTGCAGTTAAAACAATACCAACACCTGCCCAAATGGCATAAGCAATACCAAGTGGTATGACTTTAATCACCTGAGACAATAAATAAAATGCCAAACAGAATAAAACTGCGACAGCCAATGAAGGCGCAAGTTTGGTAAAGCCTTCTGACTTCACCAAAAATGTCGAACCAATTACTTCTGAGATAATCGCCAATGACAGTAAGCCATAGGCCAATGTTACCGAATTCATTAATCATTCCAAAATAAACATACCAACTGGTAGGTATGTTATTAAGTTAGGGATTATTCTGCAAGCATTTTAAGCCTATTTTTAATTTTTAACGGACTGTACGTGTTGTTTCAAAAATTCTAAAGTGCGATAAAAGGTCTGCTGACTGGCCTTTTTACTCATCATAAATTGATATTCATGTACCAAATATTCTTTCGAATCTGGATAAAATACCGCCGTCACAGGTACATTATTTGCCAGCAATTTTTCTACAAAAGGCTCAGATTGCGTTTTGGTTAAAAAATCTTTATTGCCACCGCTGATAAATACAGGCGGATAATTTGCATTAATATTTGAGGCTGTTGAAATACGCGTTAAAAACTCGGCATCATCTTTTTTGTCTCCGGTATACGCTTGAACCAAGTTATAGACGCCCCACTCGATCAGGCCAATCTCGTCGGGTGCAGTATTTACAAAGCTGTTTAAATCATAAATACCACAATGTAAAATCAGCCCTTTAAGCTGTGAAGGCTTTAATACAGGTTGAATCTTTGACGCTTGCGCAAAATTTGGATTCGTAACCAAGGCGGCATAATGACTGGCCATATTTGCACCTGCAGAATCCCCAGCCAAATACATATTTTGCGAATCAATGCCATATTGTGCCGCATGTAGATTCAAAAACGTCAATGCTGCATCTATTTGGTTGAGCTGTGCAGGATAAATGGCTTCAGGTGCAAACTGATATTGAACAGAAACCACATTATAACCTTGGGCTGCGAGCCGTTTAAAATATCCACCTGCATGTTCTTTTGAGCCAGAGACCCAACCGCCCCCGTGGATCCAAACAATCGTTGGTCTTGGTGCAATAACCGTACTAGTTTCAGGTTGATAGATATCCAAGCTTAAATTTGGATTTTGGAGATATTGAATATTTGACTGCACAATAACATTGTCAGGTGCATGTAAGTTGATAAATGTCTTTTGAACTTGTGTCGATAAGTTAAATGCGCCTGCAATCACTTTGGTACTGCTTTGCGTGTTTTGACAACCAGACAAATGCAACACTGCACAAATACTGAGTGCAACCAACCCTAATTTATATGACATATCTAACTATCCAATCGCATCAATTCTGTTATAAATCTTAGATTTAAAACTGTATATAGTTTAGGCTTATTTTTATAAAGTTCAAATTGATCTTTTAAGCTCAAAATCCGAGAAAATTAGTCGATTTTATTTTAATATTTTTTGAGCAAAGTCCGAGTTTTCCACTCAGATTTATTTGACGACTTATCGACATTAATTTATGTAATTTTATGAATTTACAATATTTTTTAGATTAATAAATTGAACCATGCACGACAATGTGTTATCAATAATCTATAGGGTTTAAAAGCAAAATTACAGGAGATTGTTCCATGTCATATCAAAACATTTTAGTACCTGTCGATGGTTCAGAAATCTCGTTTTCTGCAGTTAAAAAAGCTGCAATTATTGCCAAGGCGTTTAACAGCCAACTCACTTTAATCAGCCTTGTTGCTGAAGACCCATTTACTGATGCAGACTTCTATTATTCTTCATCAATCATGAAAGAATATTTTGTACAAGCTTATGCAAATGCAGAATCTGCTTTGAAAGAAGCTGTGCAAATTACAACTGAAGTGGGTGTAGAAGCACAAAGTAAAATTATTAAAGGCCAAGTTTCTGCTGAAGGTGTAGTAGAAGCAGCCAATGAAGTCAAAGCTGATTTGATCGTGATGGGTTCACATGGTCGCAAAGGATTTAAGAAAATGCTACTCGGTAGTTTCGCACAAGATGTACTCAGCAATACTGAATTACCCGTGTTGGTTGTAAAAGCTTAAGATGACTAAGCCCACATCATGTGGGCTTTTTTCTATTCAGCACACCCTTCACCCATAGGCTTACCCTTTTGTCTCATTCATACAATATCGTGAATAGAGCAAGATTAGATTGATAACATTTAAAATATTAAGGAAGCAGATATGAGTCAATATCAACAAATTTTAGTCCCTGTGGATGAATCTCCAATTTCATATTCTGCTGTTGAACATGCGCTCAGCTTGGCTAAAAGTCAAAATGCACAAGTGACCATTGTTAGTGTTGTTGCTGTTGATCCATTCGTTGGTGTCGATTTCTATGCTGTTGCACCTGCAATCACTGAATATTTTATGCAAGCTGAAAAAAGTGCTCAGCTGCGTTTAGAAGATATCAAACAAAACTTTGTACGTGATGGTATCGAAGTTAAAACCCGTTTGATTCATGGTGTATCGCCAACTGAAGGGATTTTACAAGTGGCTGATGAAATCTCTGCGGATTTAATCATCATGGGTTCACATGGACGCACAGGTTTAAAAAAAGCCATGCTGGGCAGCGTAGCACAAAATATTTTAACGCAGTGCCCAATTCCTGTTTTGATCATCAAGCAGTAAACTAAGATTCATAAAAAAGCCCTCAATTGAGGGCTTTTCTTCTTTTAGATCAATTAAACACGTTATTTAAATACACAATTCGTTCTGTAGTTTTCTGATTAAAGCATTTGGTATATTGCAACTCTTGATTTTGCGTATTCATCGCATCATCCCAGTATTGCGAATGCTTTTGATAAGTCTCTTTTTCACTTTCATTTAATGAATAAACACTTTTTTGTGCAAGCACTTTACAGTCGATATCACGCTTTTCAAACCAGTCTGCTTGATCTTGCTGTAACTGCGCCTTTTGTTCATCACTAAAACGATCCCAAGTCTGATTGAGACGATCCACCACTTTGGCATTATCCTGATCTAGCTCTTTCTTACGAATATCCATCGCCTTTTGTGCAAGGCTCATTTGTTGAGATTGACTCTCCATCCCTTGCTGATAGGATTCTTCGTCTCGCTTATTTTGAGCACTATATGCCGCATATAGCACCGCATGACGTGTCACTGTTACAACGCTATCAATTACGTCATTTTGACTTGGGACACTTAAACTTAAACCATCTTTGTCCGTTTTAGTGATGCTATAGCTAAAGTTCCCTTTAAGCTGATCATTGTCCATGCTTAAGCCTGACTCACCATCTTCGAGTGAATCATTCAAAGTATAATTACCACGTTCTTCACAGCCTTCGTTACATGGTCGTTCAGCATAGGCGTTTTCAGCACGCTTTTGTAATCCTTTCGGGAAAACCACCAACAATTGACTGCTACATTCCAATGTTTTGGCTTTATTAGGGTCTTCAGTTAAAGTCGTGACATTTTGAATGTTAAATTTTAGATTTTTTACAATCAGATCCATGAGTTGCTGATCGGCTTCATAATCTGACTGACGTATTTCTTTGTTTAATTCTTTGAGATATTCTTTTTTTAAATGATCTTGCAATTGGTCAATATTGGCTTGTGCAGTACAACTCCAATCTTCCAAAGCAGGCGCTTCCGTTTTGGCTTCAGTATCTTTTTTATTTTTAAAATTATCACAGCCGGATATCAATGCCGCAGACAACATGAGGCTCGTGATGACTATTTTTTTCATTGTATAAGTACCATTATGATTTTATTCTTCGGGCGTATTTTACTCAAAAATACAGCGCTTTGACGAGAAAAATCCCCGCATGTGCAGGGATTTTTTATATATATCATCTCATTTAGTACGGTTTTAATTGGTCTTTTCAGTTACGCCTTCGCTGGTGACATCTCGTACTTTACCATTCTCGGTATTTAAAACTTCAAACTCAATACGACGGTTTTTGAATTGACCTTCTTTGGTGCTGTTTTCTGCTACCGGTTTTTCTTGACCATAACCCACCGCTTGAAGCTGTGCAGGATCAACGCCTTTCGACACCAAATAATCCACCACAGCTTGTGCACGCTCTTGCGATAAAGCTTTATTCGCTTCCGCATTACCCACAGCGTCGGTATGACCTTGTACAGTCAGATGTACCTGTGTTGCGCGCTGCATTAACGCTGCCGCTTGATCCAAAATCGATTTATTCACGTCAGGAATATCAGATGAACCTGTCGCAAAATTAATAATTTGTAAGTTCAGCGCAGTCGCAACATCTAGAGCACGAACTTGTTCAGGGTTAATACTCGCTAATGCTTTTTGTGCATCAGTAATACTGTTATCTACTGCAGTTTGTTCACTCACACCTTCTTGAACCAATACCGTCATATTTTTTACTAAAGGCTTAATTTGATTGGCAAGGCTTTGAGCATCCGCAGGATTTTGCGACAAAATCGATAACTGATTTTCTGTCCAGGTTAAAGTGGTATTTGGCACACCTTTAAGTTTTTGCAGAACCGTTGGAATGGTATCTTGATCAATAAATTGAGTATGGTAACTGGCATCAGATGAAGCACCACAGCCCGTATTAAAGTTAAAGATCTGTTTGACTTGTTGCTGCAAAATTTCAAGATAGTTTGAATCGCCTGTTTGAATTTGACAGTTGGTTAACTGCCCATCTGTACCGGTGCTAAATTGCAAATGTGCTGGCTGAGATGCAGCAGGCTGTGCAACCGTTGTTGCAGAGATGGTTGGTTCTTCTTTATTAGTACAAGACTTAAACAAAAATGCGATCAGACCCAATAATATAAGCAGGGCAATAATTGGCAATAACCAATTCGAGCGTTTTTCTTCAACGATAACAGGTGTTGGTTCAACAACAGGCGCTTGGTGTAATGTACGGCCAGCTGCAGTGTTTACCCCTAAACCTGCGAGTAAAGGCACTGCCCATTGTGGTAGTGCCGCCAAAATGCTATCTGCATGATTATCAAGTAAATGCGTGATTGCGACGGGATCAGATGAACCCGCTTCATTTTCAAGTGCCCCTAAAGTTGGAGCTATAGAGTGGTTTAAGGTTTGCTCTATTTCTGACGTTGGGGCCGTACCGCCACCGAGATGTTGCAAAAATTGATCTTTTAATGTGGGATTTGCTGAAAATATATCACTAATACGAGGGTTTAACTGTTTTTGAAAGGTATCAATAAATTCAGGTTTGGATCGAAAAATATTTAACAGGAATGGAATAAACTGGCTAATGGCTGAATTTTTTTCAGTTAAGTGTTGTGTATCACCGTCCAGCACAATCGAGGAGACGTGCTGCTTAATCAGCGCTAATAAGTCTATATTCATATTTGTACTCCATGCGGTTGTCATTATTTTCATGTGTACTTTAGTTTATATGCTTATTTTTTGATCAAATGTAATAATTTGTTCGGACTTGTCAGCGCGTTAATTTCTTTTCTATTTTCAATCTATTAATTTCAATCCTCATAAAAAAAGCCAGCCGAAGCTGACTTTTAGATATCAAATTAAAATGCTAGGACTCAACATTTTCCATGTTGAGCTTCAGCTTAAACGGCATAAAAAGCTTGAAGCACTTTACCTTTAACGGTGTGCTGAATTAATGGTGTGTTCTTACCATTTGACACAATCGTGTCTTTATTGATGGTCCATTCAAGCTCTGGGTCGACTAGTACCCAACCCGCTTCATCTGCCCAACGTTGTTGCATATTGGCTACTTTAGCAGGTGCGAGTGTGACTTTCTCAACCCATTCCAGTGGGCTTAATAGGCCTTCTTGAATCAATTGAATACCAAAAGGTACATAGGTATCAAATGCAGTAAAACCGGGCTGTGTTTCAGCAAATGGCGCCATTTTCGCTGAGCTGCTCAGCGGCTCATGATGCGTACAAATTGCATCAATCACACCGTCTTTCACTGCTTGGCGGAGCAAGTCTTTATCTTGCTCAGAACGCAGCGGCGGACGAACATGTGCAAGTGAGTTAAAGCCATCAATCAACTGATCAGTTAAATGTAATTGGTGCATGGCTACATCGCAAGTCACAGGCAAGCCTTTCGCTTTAGCATGTTTAATTAATTCGACAGATGCGCCTGATGACAACAGACCAAAGTGCGCACGCACTTTAGTAGCTTCAATCATCAATAAATATTTTGCAATGGCTACGGTTTCCGCTAATGCAGGGATCATCGGTAAACCTTGACGAGATGCGACAAAGCCTTCATGCACACAACCATCTTTGGCAATTTGCGGTTCTTCGGCATAGAACACAACGGTCATGTTCAGACCCGCTGCATATTCCAAAGTACGAATCACCACATCATCGTCCATAAATGGCGCATTGGCATTCGATACTGCTGTACAGCCGCCTTTTTTCAAACCTGCCATATTCGCCGGCTGCTTGCCTAACAAGCCTTGAGTTTGCGCACCAATCACCTGCAGATAAATGCCGCCATCTAGCATGGCTTTTTCCACCAGACCATGAATCAATGCACCATTGTCTTGCACAATCGGTTTAGAGTCAGGCGGGGTAAACACATGCAAAATACCATTCGCACGCGCAGCCTTACCTTCTGACTTTAAAGTGCCGTGCTGCTGCTGACCCGGCTCTCGTAAACGCGCGCAAAGGTCAACCATACTTGGCATCAGCCATTTGCCTTGACCATCAATGGTTTCAGCGGCATTGCTTTCGGCAACCAATCGGCCATTTTCAATATAAACTGTCTGTACGCTGTCAGTTTGATTGATTGGATCTAAGACACGTACATTTTCAACTTTAACAATACTCATGACTATCCCTTAAACCGCAATCGCTTCAATTAAACCTTTATCTTGCAACTGACCTTGCATTGCCAAAGCCAGTACCGCCATACGTACCGCAATACCATTGGTCACCTGATGTAAAATCACTGACTGAGTGCCATCGGCAATACTTGAGTCAATTTCAACACCACGGTTCATTGGTCCCGGATGCATCACGATGCAGTCAGGTTTAGCCAAAGCCAGACGCTCTTTATTCAAACCATACATTTTGTAGAATTCGGCTTGAGATGACAGCGCAGGAGAATCAATACGTTCGTTTTGAATACGTAAAGTAATAATCACGTCGCAGTCTTGAATACCGGCTTCCATGTTGTTGAACAGACGAATGCCTTCGCTATAATCATCAAAACCGTAAGGCAGCAAAGTATTAGGCGCAATGACACGAATATCTTTACAGCCCAATGTTTGTAATGCAGCGACATCTGAACGGGCAACACGCGAATGCTTAATATCGCCAATGATGGCAATGGAAATGTCTTCAAAATTCTTTTTGGTTTCACGGCGAATCGTCAACATATCCAACATGGCTTGCGTAGGATGCGCATGACGGCCATCGCCTGCATTGATGATTGCCACATGCGGACAAACATCTTTGGCAATAAAGTGCGGCGCGCCTGACGATGAATGACGAACCACAAAAATGTCGGTCGCCATCGCTTCTAAATTCCACAAGGTATCACGCAGTGTCTCGCCTTTTGATGTACTTGAACGTGCAATATCAATGTTCAATACGTTTGCAGACAGACGTTTTGCTGCCGCTTCAAAAGTGGTACGGGTACGTGTTGAATTTTCAAAAAACAGGTTCATTACCGTACGACCTTCTAAAAGGTTGTTGGTAATCAGCTGATTTTGGTCATTAAAAAAGGACTGTGCAGTGTCCAATATTTTTGTGAGAGTTTCTTTAGAAAGGCCTTCGATGGTGAGGAAATGTTTTAAGTTACCATCTTGGTTGAGTTGAATCTGGCTCGGTGTATGCAATGCCGCCAAGTGCATGAGAGATTCCTTATCGTTAAGTTAACGCATTATACAGAGAATCTTGGCAAATGGCAGTTGAAGTTTTCAACGTTCAATGCAAACGCATGATGTTATTCAAAATGAATTTTCAAATTCCTATCTATCATTTCAATTAGATAAATTAAACGTTTTAAATTAAACTTCACCTTTCCCCTTTTAAAAAGCCTTCAAATAGGGCTTTCATCTACCCTTATTTTTGATTGAATTGAATACTTTCAAACAGATAAAGTTCAGCTGTAAACAGCCGCCTTCTGCGCAGTTCAAGAACTCTTGAAATAAGGAAGTTGGTTTATACATCAGGCTGTGCGCAGCAAGAAAAATATACCTACTGCTCACAGCAGGATTGAATTAACGCAACGCGCCGATATAACGATGTGCAACCTGTGCTTTATAGATATCTTCCGCAGTCGGTTCGCTCATTAAAATTTCTGCTGTTTCATGCGATACTGAGTTAACCATTGATTCTTCTGGTACTGAAACTGCAACTTCATGCAAATTCAACTCACTATATAAACGTGCAACTAAACGAGATAATTCAGGATCAGCCGTTGCCAAAGCCAAATTAGAAACAAAGCGTGCATATTCGACATTTTCAACTACATATAATGCGTCAATAACCCGACCTGACACACGACGTAAACGCGCATAGATTAAGGTTGCGATTGAAAATGCGTTTGATTGACTATTGATTGCCAGCCCTGTCATAAATACCCCTAATGATATCAATATTATAAAGATCGAATTTTGATCAGGGTTATAGCAATTTTTGTACCATTAAGTGATATTTCTCACAATGTACACAGAATAAATTTGATAAAGTCTTTCAATTCTACCGATATTTCTCCCGTTTCAGCGCAATATCGTCCGCCCAAATCCCCGAAAATACGTTAAAATATGCGATTGCTTTTTGCCTTTGGAAATTTACATGAATTCGAAACCGCGTCTTTCTACATATTGGGTTACCTGTGCAGATGGACTGGAAACCTTACTCCGCGAGGAAATTGAAGGTTTAGGTGTTCAAAATATTGAACAGTTCCCGGGTCGTCTTGTATTCAAAGGCACACTTGAAGATGCATACCGTATTTGCATGTGGTCACGTTTGGCTTCACGTGTACTCACCCCGATTCATACACATGAATTAGAGTTCACGCATGATGCACGTGATGTAGCGGAAGAGCTCTATGAAGGTGCAATAAACTTTGATTGGTCACTTATTTTTGCACCACAAAGTACATTTGCCGTGCGTTTACACATCGAACGTGACATTAAAGTCAATTCTCAGTTCGCAACTTTACGTGTTAAAGATGGTGTGGTCGATTCCTTTATGGAAGCTGTGGGCAAACGTCCTAGCATTGACATTAAGCAACCTGAAATTACGTTGTATGTATTAGCTGGCAAAACTGAACATACTTATTGCTTAGATTTATCAGGTGACTCTCTGCATAAACGCGGCTACCGTCGCTACATGACAGATGCACCGATTAAAGAAAACTTAGCGGCTGCTATCTTACAGAAAGCAAAACTTAAACAACATCAACCCGATATTATCTTGGACCCAATGTGTGGTTCAGGGACCTTTATCATTGAATCATTAATGATTTTGACTGACCGCGCGCCAGGCCTTGTTCGTCGTTTTGGTTTTAATGGTTGGAATGGTCATGACCATGAACTTTGGATGTCAATTAAAGGCGAAGCGGCTGAGCGTCATAAAGCTGCACTTGAAAATCCTCTCCCACAATTCTATGCATTTGATGCAGACTGGGAAGCGGTAAAAGCGACCAAACAAAATATTATTGCTGCAGGTTTCGAATCTGTACTTGATCAAATTAAAATTGAAGAACGTACACTTGCAGACTGGCCAGAATTCCAAGCAACAGGTAAGAAAAGCTTTGTTGTCACTAATCCTCCATACGGCGAGCGTTTAGGTGATAAAGCCTCTAACCGCGCACTATATTTAGGTCTATCGGCATTATTACAAAAGAACTTCCCAAATCAGCCTGCTGCAATTATTGCAGCACAAGTTGAACAGGCCGATGTCCTTGCCTTTAATGATCCACAAATTTTACGTTTGATGAATGGTAAGCTACCAATTTACGTCCGTTTTGGTACAGTCAAACCTGCGGCAGTTCAAAAGCCTTTCCTCGAGCATTGGGAACCTCAACAATTTGAAAAAATTGAAGGTGCAGAAGACTTTACTAACCGTCTGCAAAAAAACATGCAGAATCTTAAAAAATGGGCAGTCAAAGAAAATATTTTCTGCCTACGTTTATATGATGCCGATTTGCCTGACTTTAATGTCGCGGTAGATTTGTATGGTGATCGTTTACACGTACAAGAATATGCACCACCGAAAAAAATTGACCCTGAAAAAGCCAAAAAACGCTTTAACTTAGCACTTCAAGCGATTCGTGCAGTGACAGGCTTAGGTCGTGATGCGATTTTCATTAAAACACGTGCCCGCCAAGAAGGTAAAAATCAGTACAACAAACAAAGTACCGCGTCTAAACGTTTTATCGTTCAAGAAGGTAAAGCTAAGATTTTGGTGAACCTAACAGACTACCTCGATACAGGTTTGTTCCTTGACCATCGTCAAATGCGTCTACGTATTGCCAAAGAAGCCAAAGGTAAACACTTCCTGAACTTATATAGCTATACCTCTACAGCGAGCTTACATGCAGCGCTTGGCGGTGCAGCAAGTACGACCAGTGTCGATTTGTCAAATACCTACCTAAACTGGTCTAAAGAGAACTTTGTACTGAATGGTTTGACTGTAGATCATGCAGATGAACAACATCAGTTCTTCTCTAGCGACTGTTTTGAATGGTTAAAAGAAGGTCACGAGCAATATGACCTGATCTTTATTGACCCACCAACCTTCTCAAACTCTAAAAAGTTCTATGGTACGTTTGATGTCCAACGCGACCATATGTCTTTACTTAAACGTGCCATGAACCGTTTAACCACTGACGGTACGCTTTACTTCTCAAACAACTACCGTGGTTTTGAGATGGACGATGTGATCATGGCAATGTTTGATGTTGAAGAAATCAGCAATGAAACCATTGGTCTAGACTTTAAACGTAACAGCAAAATTCATCGTGCATGGAAAATCACCCATCCACAAATCTAAGGTTTAACTTTAGCAATTCCTGATCTATGAAATGAAGCACGTCAGTGCTTCATTTCAACCACGACTCCATCTGGATACGTTACTCGAATATTTTCATGTCGCTCTTGCAGCACAATACGGTTAATCGGTGCGACTTCTGGAGATTGTATTAACCCGACCTGATCCGCTGCCCTTTTCTTTTGAAGCAAATAATCACTCATGGTTGAGCCTTCAAGCTGGGTTTCTTGAATGATCTTATTATTACGATTAGATTTATGATTTGAATTTTTCTGCTGCTCTTCTTTGGGTTTAGCTGCTTCACTCTCAATAATATCTAAGGTTTCTTCACTAAACTGTTTTTTACCTTGCGTTTCATTCGACAAACGTTGATCTGAAATTGACGTCCCCGCAAAAGCTATAGACTGAACAGCGATTAAAAAAATGCTACTAATAAGACTGTGTTTTACCCAAGAACATTTAGGCATGGATGAATGAATAAGTTTCCGTCTAAAAAAATAATCGTGTGACATGGTGTCTTTCCTATTGTTGTTTTGATTGGCTAGTTGCCCATTGACGCTAGCAACTTTTCAACTATTCAACAATGGCTAGGCCGCTGTGTTCCGATAAACTGAAAATCATAATTCTGTAGCCAAAAATACAAAACCGCCAATCTATGACGGTTTTATATTTTTTAAACTTAACTACTCACTACTGGTTGCTTATTTCTTTTGTATAGCTTGACCAAAAAGCTTTTGACCAAACTTATATTGCATACTCATGACCATATTATTGCCATCGCGCTTGCCTTGCCCTGATGTTTCAAAGCCTGCAAACATGGCTTCGGCTTCCTGTCCTGACAAACTTTTGCCCTGTAATTGCAAAAAGTTATTCATGATTGCAGTCATCATATTTTTATCAAAACTTAAGTCTGCTTGAAAATCTAGTAAGCTCGGCACCATTTTAATAAAAGACTCCATTGAGGCATGGTGACCCGGCATGACTTTCCCCACGACATTTGCAGAGGCTTTACCTCCACCAATACTGATCGAGTTATCTTTAGATTCAAAATCAAAACCTTGGCTTGCGATTGCTAAGAATGCTTGAGTCATTTCTTCACTTGATTCACCCACTGCATCGCATGAATTTTCCACCTGATGCAAAAGTTCACTAAATGCACGAACTTTATCTAAATTAACTTTATGCAATGCCAAATTCAGTGCGAAATCTTTAGTGACCGGTGAACCAGGGAAATCCATTTCATCAGCTTTTAAGTAGCCTTCAAAGTCCACATCATGTTTATTTAGTTCGGTCTCCCAACGCAATTGCATACCACGCATACCGCCTGAGAACTTTTGATCTAAACGTTTGATAGAACCCGCTTGAATTTCAACAAAACCATTTTCAAGATTTTTCTGATTTAAACCTTGATTGGTCTTCATCGAAAAATTTTGCACCATGGTTTGCATTGGACCTTCACTCAACCGAACCACAGGTAAATGGATTGAAAGCTCAGATACCTTAGTGGCTTGCCCCGGTAGACTACTGATCCGAATTTGCAATTGGCTGGCATCAGCTTGTACCGTTGCACCTTGTGCAGTCGTTTTAAATGCAGGAATCTGTAGATCTGTTTTACTTTGACCAATCCAATTGACCAAAGTTTTTGCCGTTAAGTCCGTACCAAAAAGCTTGGCATATTCGGACGTACTTTGTTGTTGAACAATCTTAAAGTTCGAGTTGATGTTATAACCTTTCAACCCACGTTGAATCTGATCGGTACCCTTCAATACGATCACTTCTTTGGGTTTACACGGGTCTGTTTTCAAGGTTAATACCCAATCGACCGTTCCACCCATCAAACCCATTTGATAATTGCTGTACTTTACATCAACATCTTGTACAGCTGCTGACCAATTATTCTGTGTATAAAATTGGGCAAGAGATTTATCTGCATATAAATTTCCTCCCACCACAGCTGCTGAAAGCACCGCTAAACTGCCAATTCCCCACATCAATTTTGACATGTCTTTCTCATTCTGATTATTCTTTGCGCAGTATACTGAAGAACTCAGTTACATAAGTACACAATTAGAATGATATTAAATGATTGATTTGGCAGTTTTAATTGATTTTTTGATGACTATCACTTTAACTATATACGCCCAGCTTCAAAATAACTTATACGTTTACGATCAAAAGCTGCATATGGATTGCCTTTAAAACTATGAAAATAGTGTTTGGCTTTTAACACGTGAGAGGTGGTATTTTTCATCCATCCTATACGCGGGTCCTTCTCTGCCAAAGTGATGCAATAGGTTTCTTTGCCACGTCGCTTGGTCTGTTGCTTGGCATGAAAAACCAAACTTGCAAATACATCCAGATGTTCAGGATGACATAGTGGACTATGCAACATTAAATAATCAAAAGTTCCCTGAATTTTTGGCAGTGATAACACACCACGCACACTCGCGTAGGCATTATAAAAAGGCTTCATCAACTTTAATGGACGCGAATAGTCGATTACGCGGGTTTGTTTAAAACTCTTTTGATTCCATAATCCGTAGAGTCCAACCAACTGATTGTGCTGATCATAAATCAAATAAAAATCGTCCAGATTTAAGCCTCCCCAAAATGGATTTTGACCATCAACCAACGCATTAAAATCATAGCTAGGTAAAAAATTATAATGGTCTTTCATTTTTAAAATGAAATCATTCGCTTCATCTACACGTTCAGCAGTCAGCATTTTAAATTGATATTGATTAAAAGCTTTTGGTTTCACTGCTTGTGAAACAGTAAAGGTTCGGATTTCGTCATAAAAATATGGCAACGGAAAACCTGATCTTTCATGATGTAAAATACTAGCAGCAACAGTATTAGCGTTTAAAACTACACTTTCAAAAATCGTATCTTGGGGGATTTCATCATGGACATAGTCCATTAATAAGCGCATGACTTTAGCACCACGATACGCTGGATTCATTCTTAAATCGGCAACATAACGCATTAGGTCAGGCTGACCATTGATATAACAATAACGCCATCCCAAATTCATCATCGCAATCACAATAGATGGATCATCCACAGGGACAACCACTTTTAAATCTGGTCGATTATATTGGGCATGGCTAGCAGCCAAATAACTCGGGTGACGCTCATAAGATAAGGTAATACCATTACTTGGCACAGTCTCAGCACTAATTTTCATTAGTTGCTCATCATCTTCGACAGTCGCATTTCGAACCGCAAACTTAGTCTCATTCTTTGAATGATATAGCGCCGTTTCATCGAACGGTGCATCTAACACATCGATATCCATCTCAATACTCAATTATTTTTGTTTTCATTTTCTTAAGCGGCTCAGGCTTAATATTCCCTTCAATCATGCCATTGTTCATGGCTAGTGTTTTGTAGTAGTCCCAAGCATCTTGTACATGTACCACTTCAGGTTCATCCAACTGCCCTAGATCTCGTGCCAATTCATAATGAAAATTATGTTTAAGCAAACGGTCTAGTGCTTGAGCGGATGGTTGTTTATCTACATTGCCTTCACTGAGTAAAATATAGTGCGGTTTTTTAACCGAACATTGTTCGATACCCAAGATACTAATCGGCAAATAATCCGCTTGTTTAAACTCTGCAAGCACTTTAACTGCAGCATTGTGGTCGAGCTTTTCTCCGACCAAATCTACCGTCATTTTACGACCTAAAAATTTGAAACATGGCACTTGCTGATAAAAGTCTGTGACTTCTAATTCATCATCAATCACATAACGAATTAATCCTGAACCTGTCGTGATCACAGGACTAACAATATCACCTACTTTCAGTTGCCACGATGGCACCACTTTTTGGCTGTCTTGCAAAATAAATTCATAAAAATGTGACTGATAACTTAAGGTAAAACGCTCTGCAAATGGAATCGTTACTACGCCTTCAGTTGCCCATAAACCTTTACCTTCAAATGCTACACCTGCAATTCGTTGCTGGAGTTGTACTGCCCACTGCTCTGCGCTCGCTGTATCCCAACTCGAAACCAGACTGAGTTTAGGCCACAGTTTTTTCCACGCCGATGCTTGGGTCAAATCCAAGTCTTGTAAGCGATAGCATTGTTGACAAGATTTAGGAACTTGCAGAAAACTCAATCCCTCACGTTGCCATTGTCCAGTTTTCAAGACCTGCACAATTTCAGCTTGATGTTCTTGAATAATATCCAACAATTGCAAAGCAAATGTAGGACTCCATACCGAAATCATGCCTAAATGCTTATCTGCAACGAGATACACCGCAGTTGCAAACATGGCATCTTCGGCTGAATTCGCCATCGCAATTTCAGTCGGTACCGACTGGGTAATTTTACTCAACACTCGCTTCGACAGATTAAGCAGCGCACTGTCATCATTCAAATTACTATTTTCTAAAAGCTTTCGCTGGCTTTCAGGCAACCATGAAACCGACCAATAATGCGTTGAATTTGTAAGTTGTGGATGAGTTCGGTATAAATTGGTGAGCCATAACCCAATAGCTTCATCCAATTCATCTAAAAAAGCCTGAGTATAGGGAATGAATTTAATTGCTTCACTCGACCCACTGGTCGGTTGAAAACGGACAATTTTTTCAGGCCCCAAACAATTTTTGCCACTTTGTCTGGATTGTTCAATTTGGCTTTTCCAATTGCTATAACGCGAAAGCGGATATTTTTTGGAAAATTGCTCATAGCTTAGATTTTGCGAAATGTGCTGCTTTAAAAAATGACTTAATTTTTTACGTTGCACATTTTCCAGCTGATTTGCCTGCTGTGTATAGCGTTGAAATGCTTTACGGCAGGCAATATTCAAAACTTGATGTGCTGTAGTGAGAAGCAATCCCATTAGGCCACCTTCGAGTCTGAACCTGTCGCAATATGCAATGTACGAGACTTATAACGTAACTTGCTGTCATGTTTACTCACACTGGTGGTCTTGGTTAAGAATCGATTTACATAACGGTATAAATCGCTCCAACGTAATTCACCAATGCACGGTAGTTCAGTTCCATCGACCCACGTTGGGTTCTTGTCTTCAAAGAAAGCAATCTTGGTATTGTTTTCGCGCATCTCATGGGTGATTGGCGCAACATCTGCTTTGAGTGGCTGGTAGTCTTCGCCAAAATTCAGAAGACCTGTTTCATGGTTATAGTATTCTAAGTAATATTCTTTACAGTACGATTCGACAAAGTCTTTGAGATGGGCATTTTTCTCACCATAATGTGGATAGTAGCTGTAGTAGTTATTGGCTAAGAGCAGATAAGTTTTAAAGCCTTTAGAGATTAAAATCCAATATACAGGGGTTCTTGGATGACGAAATTTAAAACTAATAATATAACGGAACATTGCTCGGGTTAATGCACGATTCCCCCAATACTCTTTCTCAATAATGGTATCACCACTGAAAAAAGCATGTCGGGCTTTACCATCAACAATAAAGTCACGCTCCATAACCGTCGAGAATCCGACAATTTGATTATTTTTCGGTTCAATAATGAAAAAAACACCGGTTTTTTCTAAGAAGTCGCGTTCAAAAATTTCATAACGGGTATTGGCATAATACTTTTGGTAAATACCATACATGCGTTTGAGTTCTTGAACAGTGATGTCATCTGTACGTTTATATAAACTATAAGGTTCTTTTTTGATCTGCCTAAGCAGTTTAAATTCCATCATAATCATAATTCCCTGTTGCCATTCATTCATGATGAACGAGCGATATTGTTTTTGTTTTACAGAACACAGTCATCTCGTTGGATGTGTGCGGACGTCATATTAGTGGGTGAAAATGATGAAATGCAATGAACTTTACGTATTTAAACGAAAATTACGACAAGCGTAAAATTAAAAAACCCGGCCTAAACCGGGTTTCTGTTTTTACAACTAGATGTAGCAGATTTGTGCTTTTTAGTTGAGTTTTAACTTTTCAAAAGTTAGGTGATCTCCTTCCGCTTGAACGACAATCGTATCGCCCGGTTGGAAAGCACCTGATAAGATTTTCTGTGCCAATGTATTTTCAACTTGTTGTTGGATAGCACGTTTCAGAGGACGTGCGCCATACACAGGGTCAAAACCAGCATCGATAAGTAATTCAAAGGCACTATCTTCAACCGCCAAACTCATATCTTTATCTGCCAAACGTGAACGTAAGCGATCCAACTGAATATCCGCAATGCCACGAATTTGCGCTTTTTGTAAAGAGTGGAAAACCACCAACTCATCAATACGGTTCACAAATTCAGGTCGGAAATGTTCAGATACCGCAGCCATAACCACAGCGCGAACTTCGTCTTTCGACGGGTTTTCACCTAATTCACGAACATCGGTTGAACCTAAGTTCGAGGTCATCACGATCACGGTGTTTTTGAAATCAATCACACGGCCTTGTGAGTCTGTTAATCGACCATCATCCAACACTTGAAGCAAGATGTTAAACACGTCTGGATGTGCTTTTTCAACCTCATCAAACAACACTACACTATAAGGTTTACGACGAACAGCCTCGGTTAACACACCACCTTCTTCATAACCCACATAGCCCGGAGGCGCACCTACTAAACGGCTCACAGAATGCTTTTCCATAAACTCTGACATGTCGATACGAATAATCGCATCATCACTGTCAAATAAGAAATTACCTAAAGCTTTGGTTAACTCAGTTTTACCTACACCTGTAGGCCCAAGGAATAAGAATGAACCGCTTGGGCGGTTTGGATCGGATAATCCTGCACGAGAACGACGCACCGCATTCGACACTGCTACGACAGCTTCATCTTGACCAACTACACGGTTATGTAAGAACTCCTCCATGTGTAAGAGTTTTTCACGTTCACCTTGCAGCATTTTCGCAACAGGAATACCTGTAGCCGCACTTACCACTTCAGCGATTTCATTTTCTGTGACTTTAGTACGAATCAATTTCGGTTCTTCGTTCACCTCGGCGACTTCTTCTTCATTCAAGCGTTTTTGCAACTCAGGAATAACACCATATTGCAAGCGGCTGGCTTCTGCTAAATCACCTTCACGTTGTGCTTTTTCAAAGGCAGTACGTGCTTTATCTAGCTCGATTTGAGCCTGATTCGTGCCGTCAACCAAACGTTTTTCCGCAATCCACACTTCTTCCAAATCACTATATTCTTTTTGAACTTCAGCAATTTGTTTCTCTAGGTGCTCAACTTCAGCTTTTGAGACTGAATCTGCATCTTTTTTCACCGCTTCTAACTGCATTTTCAATTGAATTAGGCGACGATCTAAACGGTCTAATGGCTCAGGTTTTGAGTCAATTTCCATTTTGATACGTGATGCAGCTTCATCAATCAAATCAATGGCTTTGTCTGGCAACTGACGGTCTGTGATGTAACGATGCGACATTTTTGCCGCAGCAATAATCGCAGAATCTAAAATTTGCACACCATGATGGGTTGCATATTTGTCTTTTAGACCACGTAAAATCGCAATGGTATCTTCCACACTCGGTTCATCAACGATCACTTTTTGGAAACGACGCTCTAGAGCCGCATCTTTCTCGATATATTGACGATATTCATCAAGTGTTGTCGCACCTACACAGCGTAGCTCACCACGCGCTAATGCAGGTTTAAGCATATTCCCTGCATCCATTGCACCATCGCCTTTACCTGCGCCAACAAGCGTATGTAATTCGTCAATGAAAAGAATAATCTCGCCATCATATTTGGCTAAATCTTTTAGAACTGCTTTAAGACGTTCTTCAAATTCACCACGGTATTTTGCACCTGCAAGCAATGAACCAAGGTCGAGTGAAAGTACACGTTTACCTTTCAGACTTTCAGGAACTTCGCCATTGACGATACGCTGTGCTAGGCCCTCAACGATTGCTGTTTTACCCACACCAGGCTCACCAATCAATACCGGGTTGTTTTTACTACGACGTGATAAAACCTGAATGGTACGGCGAATCTCTTCATCACGACCAATAACTGGATCTAACTTGCCTTCTAATGCACGTGCATTGAGGTCTAAGGTATATTTGTTGAGTGAATCACGTTGATCTTCGTGGTTATTACTCATGACTTGTTCACCGCCTCGTATTTGTTCAATTGCACTACGTAATTTATCTGTCGTTACGCCTACACTATTTAATAAGGTTTTGGTTTTACCCGTTTCAGCTAAGCCAAGAATCACCCAATCTGTAGATAGAAACTCATCACCCGCTTTTTGAGCGAAACTGTCGGCTAAATTCAGCGCCTTGACTGCTTCAGGATTTAGGTTGATGTCCCCTGTAGGCGTAGCAATGGTGGCAGTATCCTGTAGGGCTTGCTGAAGCTTGGTTTTTAACTCAGGAAGATTAGCACCTGCCTGTTGTAACAAGTTTTGGTTCGACGGCTCTTCAAGCAATGTCGAAAGAATATGGATTCCTTCAATGGCTGTATGGTCTTTCCCCATTGCTAAAGATTGGGCATCGGATAATGCTTGCTGCAAACGGTTTGTGAATTTTTCGAATCGCATTCTTGTTATTCCTCACAACAAATTCTGTACTTGAAGCATATATGGGAGTCATATTTAAAATTTCAAATACATTTTTTAAATATTTTTCAATGAGTTAAATTTAAGATAAAGATAAATCTCAATTATAATATTGGTATAAATAGAATACTTTTCAAGTCATTTATTGAAGAATTTAGTACTTTATTATGTTGTTTAAATACATATGTATTTTTAGGCAATTTTCTTGTCAACTCAACTGACTTTCTGACAATAAAATTCAATAATTTTCCGCTAGCTTAAATCACGTAAATGTCAAAAAAGCCCACATTTACATGCAGGCTTTTACATAATCCACTGAAAAGTTCAGCTTAAGGCGCAGGATTTGGCTGCTGGCGATGAATATCTTCAATCCCTTTTAAAATGTCTTCTGATAAATTCACATCAAACGCATCAATATTTTCTTTCAACTGATCTAGATTTGTCGCACCAATAATTGTACTGGTGACAAAAAATTGCTGCTTAATAAATGCAAGTGCTAACTGTGTCAACGTTAAACCATGCTGTTCAGCCAATTGTGCATATTGTTCTGTTGCCCATTCACTCTCCGCATTTGAATAGCGGCTAAAGCGTGAAAATAGTGTCACTCGAGCATTGGCAGGACGTGCACCATGACGGAATTTACCTGTTAGATAACCAAATGCTAAAGGTGAATATGCCAATAAGCCCACGCCTTCGTAATGTGCAATTTCAGATAAACCTATTTCATAAGTACGATTCAACAAACTATATGGATTTTGCACACTGACAATTTTTTCTAAACCATGCTTTTCTGCAAGTTGTAGGAATTTTAAAGTTCCCCATGGCGTTTCATTGGAGAGTCCAATAGAACGAATTCGGCCTTTTTTCACTTCCTGACTTAAAGCAACCAATGTTTCTTCTAGATTGGTAATAGTTTGCGTACTGTTCGCTTCGGCATTGCCATAACCCAATTTACCGAAAAAGTTGGTAGGACGTTGTGGCCAATGCAGCTGGTATAAGTCAAGATAATCTGTCTGTAAGCGTTGAAGAGATTGATCTAGAGCAGACACAATTTCCGAAGCAATAAATTTAGTTTGCCCGTCACGAATATGACTACCGCCTTGTGACGGCCCTGCAATTTTTGAAGCTAAGATTATTTTATCGCGGCCACCGCGAGCTGCAATCCAGTTACCAATAATAGTTTCAGTTGAACCTTGGGTTTCAGGTTTCGGTGGGACAGGATACATTTCTGCAGTATCCCAAAAGTTAAGACCACGCTCTAAAGCATAATCCAGTTGCTCGAAAGCTTCTGCTTGGGTGTTTTGTTCACCAAACGTCATGGTGCCTAAACAAATTTCTGGAACTAATATGCCTGTATGTGCCAATGGTTTAAATTGCATGCCGCAAATTCCCTCTTTATTTTAAATATCAATATATAAGTCATGAAGTAGCTTACATAAGATATCGGCTTTGTTTAAATCATAATTTTCTGTTTATTTGTCAAAAAATGTGAGAAAGGTTGCTTCCGCTATAATAGTGAGAAATGAATGGACATAAAAAAAGCAAACCCCTGAGTTTGCTTTTTTTAGATTCGGAAGACTGATTATTCTTCGTCGTCGAAATCGTCAGAAGCCAATTGGCTTTTATCTTCAAGCGATGCATCAAAAATTAGAATCGCTTTACCATCAGTTTCGATCATGCCTTGCTCTTCAAGTGTTTTTAGAACACGACCAACCATTTCACGGGAACAACCCACAATACGACCAATCTCTTGACGAGTAATACGAATCTGACGACCATTTGGCAAAATCATTGCTTCAGGTTGTGAAGATAAATCAATTAAGCAACGTGCAATACGACCTGATACGTCGATAAACGCAAGGTCAGTTACTTTACGCGTCGTGTTTTTAAGACGGCGTACAAGCTGTGCAAATACCGCATAACTTAAGTCTGGGTATTGTTTGCTTAATTCATGAAAGTTTTCATAGGTAATCTCAGCAATTTCACATACATCACGCGTACGCACTTCTGCAGTACGCTGTGCATTTGCTTCGAATAGACCCATTTCCCCAAAAAAGTCACCCGCATTTAAGTACGCAACCACAATTTCACGCTCATCATCTTCGCGTAAAATGATAGATACTGAACCCTTAAGAATTAAATACAAAGATTTAGATTCTGAGCCCGCATCAACGATTGTTGTACGTTTTGGGTAACGATTAATATATGCACGTTTTAATAATGCCTTCACCGACTCAGGTAACTGCCCCGGAGATAGCGCATCTGTGCTAAGTTGTGAAAAGTTTGAAGTCATGCTAACAGTTTCCGAATATGGATAATTTATAGATCGCACAAGACCTAAAGTGAACTTGTCACACGTAAGAGTTGAAATTCCTTATCAACTCAATTTATGTTAGTGTACAGGTACTGCGTAAATTTATAGCTTTTTTTAGGGACTTGCAATGCAAACTAGTGTTCATTGGCTAGAGAATGTTGCTTTTGAAGCAAAAACTCAAAGTGGTCACACTGTTATGATGGATGGATCACAAGAATATGGCGGTGAAAACCGTGGTCCGCGCCCAATGGAACTAATTTTAACAGGACTTGGTGGTTGTGCATCTTTCGATATTGTGACGATTTTAAAGAAAGCACGCCAAGACATTACTGATGTTCGTTGTGAATTAAATGCAGAACGTGCCGACACTATTCCTGCTGTATTCACTAAAATTCATTTGCACTTTGTAGTCACTGGTCATGGCGTGAAGGAAAAGCAAGTTGCAAAAGCGGTTGAACTTTCTGCTGAAAAATACTGTTCTGCGAGCAAAATGCTGATGGATGGTGGTGTAGAAATTACCCATGACTTCGAAATTTTAGAAACTGAAGATGCATAATTTATTTGTTCAATTAAGAGCCGCATAGAATGCGGCTTTTTTGTTTCAAATAATCCGCTATAGCATACATTGTATAAAGCACTGCTATATAGTCATAAACGCAGAAATATGAGCCAAAGAAGTTTGGCTTAATCACTTAAACAATCAATATCCAAATTGATGTATTTGCACATAGATGCATTTACATCCAATTCCATCTCATGATGAATTTACGACTCTCCCCCTATGAGTCTATATTAGGCTAAATTACGATTGGAAACGATCGCGGTTAATACCTTTCATATAAGTAGATTTGATTCAACCATATTCTCGATAACACTTTAATTAATTAAAACTTTAATAAATCTGTCATCAATTTGTTGATTTGACCATTCACTCTGTAAATTTACAAAAATATTTAAATTACTTTTCACTTAATTAAACTCTTAATTTTTATTAAAAGGCTTCATAAGCATTTATTTTAAATAATAATAAATTATAAATTAACTAACTATACAACTGTAGTTTAATTCAACAATAAAAACACATAATTTAAATTTAATGTGACGTGGTTTACATTTTTAAAATCAGCGGTTAATCTTCTGTTACCAAAGCGGTACACCACCAATCACAAACAAAGCCTATTTTTTCGGGAAAAGTAAAATGAAAAAGATCGTTCTAATTGCTGCTACAACAATTCTAGGTATCAGCGCTGCAAATGCTGCTGATGGCACTATCACTATCAATGGTTTAGTTACAGATAAAACTTGTGACATCGTTACCCCTCAAGGTAAAGATTTCACTGTAACTTTACCTACTGTGTCTAAGCAAACTCTTGCTAAAGCAGGTGATGTTGCTGGCCGTACTCCGTTCACAATCAACTTAGCAAACTGTTCAGAAGGTAAAGTTGCTACTTATTTTGAACCAGGTGCAACTGTTGATTTTGCTTCAGGCCGCTTAAACAACCAAGATGCTGCTGGCGCGAAAAACGTTCAAGTACAACTTTTAGGTTCAAACAATCTATTCGTTCCAGTTCTTGCAGCTGGTGCTAATGGCGCGCAAACAAACTCACAATGGGTTGACGTTGCTGACCAAGGTTCTGCTGACTTGAACTACTATGCAGAATACTACGCAACTGACGCTTCTACTGCTGGTAAAGTAACAACTTCTGTTCAATACACCATTATTTACCAATAATCGTTATTGCAACTGAGAGCCGATGCAGTTCGCTGCATCAGCTCACTCATTAAATACCCTTTGTGAGAATAAGTTATGCGCTTTAAGCCTTCCCTTTTCAAAACTGCACTTTTAGCTGGGCTGTTCCCTTTTACTGCTGCAAATGCCGAAATTATTATTCACGGCACACGTGTCATTTACCCTTCAGATGCGCGTGAAATTACTTTGCAAGTGAGTAACAATGGCAACAAACCGTCGCTAGTACAGGCTTGGATTGATGAAGGAAATGCTTCAAGTACCCCTGACCAATCACAAGCTCCTTTTATGATTACTCCACCTATTTCACGGGTAGATAGTCAAAAAGGGCAAACTTTACGTATTTCTGCCTTACCTAAAGCAGGCAGCTTAAGTAAAACCCAAGAAACTTTATATTGGTTGAATATTTTAGATATTCCACCAAAACCGACTGCAAAAAATGTAAATGATGTACCAGAAAACTTTTTACAACTGGCAATCCGTTCACGTATCAAGTTCTTTTACCGTCCGAGTGAGCTAAAAGATGATGTAAGCACTGCGCCATCTAAGCTTCAATGGTCTGTACAAGGTAATCAGCTAAATGTGAAAAATCCGACACCATTTCATATTACGCTGACCTCAATTAATCAAGACAATGCAGGTAAACGTATTGACTTAATTAATGAAGGCTTGATGCTTAAACCTTTTTCTGAAGACCATGTAGCACTAAAAACAGCGAATACTTCAAAAATGGTTTTCACCAGTATTAATGACTACGGTGGACGTGTGGAATTACCAATTAAAGTGCAATAGCTTCAAATAAACAAAAGTAAATTCATTTAAAAGCACCTATTTCCAATGAATAGGCGGACAGTTTCATGCAAAAAAAAAAACAAAGTCTAAAATGGGTTAAACGTCACATCAGCTATTATATTGCTTGCGGCGTTATTACACTCAGCATGCCTGCTCTTGTTCATGCAGCTGAAACCGAAGTAAAGCCAACTGTTGCTGAAGAAGCAGAGTTTGACTCAGCTTTTTTAATTGGCGACGCAAAAAAAATCGATGTTGAGCGTTTTAAATTTGGCAATCCAATTTTGCCTGGCGAATATAATCTTGATGTCTATGTCAATGGAAACTGGTTTGGCAAGCATCGTATCGTATTTAAAGCCTTAGATAATAAAGAAACTGCCTTTACCTGTTTCTCTGAAAATAGCCTGATTCAATATGGCGTAAAGCCTGATGCTTTAAAAAAAACAGCTGATGCACTTCCGAATGTAGCGCCATGTCAAAAAATTGAGCAATGGATTGATGATGCCTATTATGAATATGACAGTTCTCGCCTGCGTATTGATATTTCAATTCCACAAATTGCCATGCAAAAAAATGCGCAAGGTTATGTAGATCCAAGTGTATGGGATCGTGGAATCAATGCTGCTTTTCTTTCATACAATGCCAGCGCTTACAAAACATTTGACCGCATGCAAGGCCGTCAAGAACGCACAAATGCGTTTACCTCTATAAATGCAGGCGCCAATCTTGCAGGTTGGCAATTTCGACATAACGGACAATGGCAATGGCAGGATGGCGACCAAAGTAACAATGAAAATCCATCCGAAAGCCAAAGCAGTTATGATGCTGTCAGCACTTATGTACAGCGCGCATTTCCTAAATATAGAGCCGTACTGACTTTAGGTGACAGCTATACCGATGGCGAAATTTTCGATTCATTCGGTTATCGCGGTGTAGATATCTCCAGTGATGACCGTATGCTGCCAAACAGCATGATTGGCTATGCACCGCGTATTCGAGGCAATGCAAAAACCAATGCAAAAGTGGAAGTACGCCAGCAAGGTCAGCTGATTTACCAAACAACTGTAGCGCCGGGCAACTTTGAAATTAATGACCTCTACCCTACAGGTTTTGGCGGTGAACTTGAAGTTGCTATCTTGGAAGCTAGCGGTGAAATTCAGCGTTTTAACGTTCCTTATGCATCTGTTGTACAAATGCTGCGCCCGGGCATGAGCCGTTATTCGATCACTGCTGGTCAATTCCGTGATAAAGACATTGATCTTGATCCTTGGATTGTGCAGGCAAAATATCAGCGGGGTTTAAACAACTACATTACGGCTTTTACTGGTGTACAAAGTGCAGAAGACTATACTGCTCTGACCTTGGGCAGTGCCTTCGCTACACCTGTTGGTGCAATATCACTGGACGTGACCCATTCTCAAGCTGATTTCAAAAAACGTGATAGCGAAAGTGGGCAAAGTTACCGTTTAAGTTACAGTAAACTTATTACGCCAACGAATACCAACTTAACTTTAGCCGCTTACCGCTACTCGACTGAAAACTTTTATAAACTGCGCGATGCTTTAATGATCCAAGATTTGGACGATAAAAGTATCAGTTCAAGTCATGTTGGTAAGCAGCGAAGTGAATTTCAAATTACTTTAAACCAAGGCTTGCCAGACAAATGGGGCAACGTTTATGCCACTGGCTCTTGGGTAGACTATTGGAACCGTCAGGAAACAACTCGCCAATACCAAATTGGCTACAGCAATACTTATAGCAGTTTAACTTATGGCTTATCTGCGATTAAACGTGTGGTCGAAGATACAGCAACTAAGCGCACTACCAATGATACAGAGTATATGTTGACGCTGTCCTTGCCTTGGACATTTAAGAAAAATTCAGTCAATTTCAACTCAATTACCACACAAGACAGCACAACTATTGGCATGAGCGGTACGGTCGGTGACAGATTCAATTACGGTACTTCTGTTTCAGATACTTATGGTAGTAATCCGAGCATGAACGTCAACGCTCAGTACCGCACTAACTTTGCTACTGTGGGTGGTTCATACAGTGTTTCTGATCAGTATCAGCAAGCAATGCTTTCTGCACGCGGTAATGTAGTTGCACATTCTAAAGGTGTACTGTTTGGCCCAGACCAAGGGCAAACCATGGTCTTGGTTTACGCACCTGAAGCAGCAGGTGCTAAAGTAAATAACGCAACAGGATTAAGTATCAATAAATCAGGCTATGCAGTTATTCCATATGTAACACCATACCGTTTAAATGACATTACGCTTGATCCACAAAATATGTCGACCAATGTAGAATTAGAAGAAACCAGCCAACGTATCGCGCCGTATGCTGGTGCAATTTCACAAGTTAGCTTTGCAACAAAATCCGGTAAAGCTATTTATATTCATGGTTTAACCTCAGAAGGTAAAACCCTACCATTTGCAGCTGAAGCATATAGCTCTCAAGGTGAAAATGTCGGCATGGTTGCACAAGGTAGCATGGTTTATTTGCGTACCAACCAAACAGCGGATACTGTCACCATCAAATGGGGCGATGAAGATACTGAGCAATGCCGCATTCAATACGATGTGACAAAACAAGCAGAAGATAAAAATCTCACCATGATCACGACTGAAGGTGTATGCCAATGAAAATGAAAATTGTTAATACCCTATTGCTGCTCGCTGGAACGGCTGGTCTGTCTGAAGCTTATGCTGCGTGTACACCACAATCTGGATTCAGATCGCAAGATGTCAGTATGTCTGTCGGCCGAGTTGTTGTTCGTCCAAGTGATGCGGTGGGTACAATATTAAGAAAAGCCACTTTTCCAATATCTTCAAATGGATCTACCATCCGATGTGATAGCGGTACTGCATCTACAATCAATGCTGTGTTAAGTCAGGGCTTTACACTCAGTCCATCTGGCAACTCTATTTACAATACTAATATTCCCGGCATTGGCATTCGGCTCTATCGTGAAGCTGAAGGTGCTTCAGGATTTTCAGGCTACTATCCGTATTCACGCGCTTTGTCTAGAAATACTACTTACAACTTAGCGAATGGCTATTTTGTGGTCGAAATTGTAAAAACTGCACCTACAACAGGTTCTGGCACATTAGTCCCTGGTCAATACAGCAGCTATTATGTAAATGGCTATGCGAACCAGCCACTACTGACCAGTACAGTTTATGGTAATGCGATTACCATTGCCTCTTCTTCATGTGAAATCCAAGGCAACATAAATAAAGTGGTCCAATTACCTACTGTTAATAAAGCAGACTTTAAAGGTGTAGGTTCTACTCAAGGTGAACAAGCATTTGATTTAAATATTCTGTGCAATGGCGGTAAAAACCCAACAGGATATGAAGAAAGCAATAAAATCAGTTTAAGCTTTGATTACAATGCTGCGGCAAATACCAATAATCAAGTCATTAATAATGATGCACCTGCAAATACCCGTGCACGCGGTGTCGGTACACAAATACTTTGGAATTATCAAAATCAAAACAAGGTCATTGCCAAAGGCGATAAACTAGCGCTTGGTACACTAAGTTCTAATCAAACGCTGCAATATAATGTGCCAATGAAGGCGCGCTATTATCAAACTGAGCCAACTGTTTCACCTGGAACAGTTCGAGGTATGGCAACCGTCACAATTGAATATGATTAATTTGATGCAAATCACTCTTTATAAGTTTTTTTTATGCATTGAATGAATTTTTCTTGTTATTAACAATATAGACGTGTATTTATTTAACTAAACATCTCAATAATGGGGAAAAGAGATGAAGTTAAATAAATATATAACTTTAATTGGTTCAATTGTATTTTGTGGCGTTGGCCCGCTTTGCCATGCTGAGCAAATCAATTTTAACGGAACAATTTCAGAATTTACCTGTGCACAGCAGTCGACAGAACAGGCTTGTTTAGATTTGAATAAAGCAATTATAAAACTGAAGATTCAACAAGATTCTAGTGCGAATTCTGCATTGAACAAACAAACATCCAAGACTGCGGATATTTCTATTGAGAACACAGAAAATCAAAACCGTAAAGTAATGGTTATTAATTATCATTGATCAGATTCAATTTAATTCGCAAAGTCTGAATAATTGATTTGGGCTTTGCAATATCTATTCCAATCTTTTGAATTAAAATAATTAACAATTTTATAATATATATAAAAATCACTTTAAATTTTATTTTTTCATTTTATAGTGCTCTGACATGTTAATTGGCTTAATTAATTTAATAAGATATATCATAAGTATTTAAGGCTATCTAACAAAAAAAATACTTAAACTCAGTATCCCCTTCTATTAGAACTAACGATAAATTTTAATATTTATTTAATGTGTAAAAAGCTTACAAACGTCTACTTTATTGTAAGAATTTGAATATACTTATAAATACGAGCAGACTCGAACTGCTGACCTCTACGATGTCAAAGTCAGATTTAACTGATTTATATCAATATTTTAATATCAATTTGACGCATACTTGTCGCATTATAGATTAGCACTTAACTCTGTTCGTACTAATTGAATCCATTTCTCATAATAATGCCAGTGCTTGTCAGCAACCATTGTACCAAAGCCATTTGCTGGGTTTTTTGCATCAAATTTTTTAACAAGCTGAGTATGGCTATGCATTGTGAAATTATCAAAACCTTCTTCTTTCATCTTACAGACCACTTGGCTGGGTAGAAACTTTGCCTTTTCTGTTTCTTTAATAACGGCATACTCTTTATTAAGACCAACTGCTAATGGAGAATCTGATTTAACGAATTCAATCACCTTATCGGCCTGACCACGACGATTCGCTGTTTTAGGAATAAAAAGTATCCTATATGCATATCTAGGATTCGCATACTCATCATCATTTAAAGATTTATCGAAATCCATAATATAAGAAGCAATATTTTTTGGTAGCCCATCTTGATCCATTAACATTTCTTTTTGCTCTGTATCAATTGATGAAAATTGCAAACTAAATGAAAGATGGTTTTCTATACCCAACTCTCTGCCAAAAAAGTCTTTAAGATATTCATTATAATTTAAACAACAAGCCTGAAATCTAGCACTAAGCAGATCATCAATTTTATTAGTCATTTGATGTTCAATTTCATGTCTCAATCCAATTAAGAACCTAAGGTTATTTGCTGTATCTTGATCGATTGGATTCTCGGTACAATTTAAGCATCTTTCCAACTCCCAGTATTTATAAGCGCCTTTATTGGTTCTATGAAATCTTTTTCTGCCCCTAGCATTATCAAAATAACGATATTCAATTTTATTGGCTCTGAAATATGCGTGTAATAAGTAAGTCCATGCAATATTCATTAACACTATGTAAGACTCTGCCTTAAAAGACATACTAGGATTATTGAATATTTGTACCGCGGCTAAAGCGGCTTCTCTTGATTTCTTAACTAATTCCCCTTTTACAGAGGCTATTTGTCTTAATCTTGTCATAACTCTCTAAATATTTAAAATTATTCAATCTTTCTAATTTAAACACTAGTTCAAAAACTAATCCAACAAATTGTTATTTTGCGTTTTTTTGACGCATTTCTTTGGGAAATTGGCGTTTTTGGAGGTTTTTCCCAATTTTAAGTTATAAGTTTAGTAAGAAACAGGCATAAAAAAAGACCTATAAGCATCTGATTTACTTATAAGTCCTTGATATCTTGGTAGGTTTAACCAGATTCGAACTGGTGACCTCTACGATGTCAACGTAGCGCTCTAACCAACTGAGCTATAAACCTAGAATGCGTAGAATCATATTCATTTTTATTTTTTATGACAAGCTCTTTTCTGACTTTTTTAAACTTTGCGTACAAGTTTTGAGCAACAACTTAAAACATTGAATATCTTGAGAACTTAGCGCAGTACCAACATATACTTCCTGCTCAAATAACATTATAACTTGTTCAAATGCCGCCCTTTCCTGTTCAGGTACATTTTCAGCCAAACGTTGTAGCCAATGCCGAAAACTTTCAGAAGTCAATTTTTGCTGGCTCAAGGGTAAATTCTTTGCGAAATTGGTAATTTCTCTTTCAAGAGGGCTTAAACTTTTTCTTTTTTTCCACAAAATCCATATAAAATATAATGCTACAATGCCACCAATACTCAAAATAAGAATTAAAACAACTGCATAAGCAGAATTTACCCCGAGCTTTTTAAACCATTGTTGCTGTGATTCAGCATTATAACCCACCACCTTGCTTTGCCATTGGTAACTCGCATAATCACTCCATACACGGACTTTTTTCAACATCGAAAATTGTTGATAGGCCCAAGTCGACTGCTGGCTCCCAAAAATTGTCCGATCTTGTTCCATATAATCCTGCATCCCACCATCGATACGCTGCGGTGCGATCATGGCCGTCGGATCAATACGACGCCAATGTTGATTGACATAAACCTCTGTCCACGCATGTGCATCAAGTTGACGAACTTCCCAACTTTTTCCATCTGGTGCTAATTGACCACCTTGATATCCCACAACAATACGCGATGGAACACCCACATAGCGCATCAACATTGCAAAGCTCGAAGCAAAATGTTCGCAAAAGCCCTGTCTTGATCCAAATAAAAAATCATCTATCCGATTTTGCCCCAATACACCTGGGCTTAAGGTATATGCAAAACGATTTTGTCTATACCATTGCAAAACTTCGGCAATATAACGCTCAGGATTTTGATGACTTCGCTGCCATAAAGTTTGGGCCAATTGCTGTGATTGAACATCCAAGTTTTCAACATAGCGAGTGTTTAATTTTTCAAGTAAAGCCACATTTTTTATTTGTGGCGGCTCTGCACTTCCTAACCATTTCAGTTGAATCGGCTCTGTACGTGCTGTTAATCGGTAGGGTGTAATTCGACCATCTTGACCTAAAGCAAAACGTGCTTCATTGGGAACGGATTGCTCCAACGACATAATCCACATCACAGTTGGGTCGGCAGCCAAATATTGATAATTCAATGTCCGCTTGGGTTTTAAATCGTCTGGATTCAGCTGTATAACGTTCTGGTTAAAAAAATGACTTGTCCATTTAGAACCATCATATTCATCTAAAGCCATCGCCCGCCAATATAGCTCTGTACGAGGTGGCAAGGCTTGAATATCACCGATTATACGAAATGCCAAGCTACTCGACTGTGATAACTCAGCAATATCGCCCGGAGACATGCTGTCACTGATTCCTGTTGTGGCTTTATTTTCAGGAATAGGAATATGCCATAGCGGCGGCAGGCGTGGAAAAAAGAGAAACAGTAAAATAAAGAATGGAACAGCTAAGGCAATAAATTTTCCCACATGCCCAATATCTTGTTTAATCGCTTGTACTTCACCGACTGAGTTTTGGCTAAAACCAAAGGTCTGTAAACGGTATAATCCAATAAAGCAGCTCAACAACGCCAACAAAATGACCAATGCCATGGCAAAAGACTGGCTAAACAAAAAACTACTGGCAATCACAAACATCGCAAAGTTAAATAAAATAATTACATCACGACGTGTTTTTGTTTCTAAAGATTTAGCAAATAAAAATGTACTAAGTACTGTAACCCCTGCATCAACACCAATAAATGTTTTATGACTTATGTAAATGCTGAATAAAGCTATCAATGTCAGCACATAGGTTAAAATTTTAGAAAATGGTTTTTTACTGGCGCGGGTATTGAGTAATAAAAAAAGCCAAATGACTAAAAATACTAATGATGTCACCACTGGTATATAAAGCATTTGCGCAATGAGCACCAAAGCTAAAGTGAGTAGTATGGAGCGGCGTATGGTATTTTCAATCATAAATCAAGCCTGCGCCAATAACCGTTTAGCTTCGGAAAAATGCAGTGCTCCAGTGCCTGATGCTAACTCAGCATTAGGTAAATACAGTGCATATTGATCGTGATTTTGCTCAGCCTGCTCGACCAAACCCATCATAAGGCTAAGTTTTTCTTCATGACTTTGAGCTGGCATATAGTGATAATGAATCTCCAATTTCTTTAGATCTTCATATTGTTCAAAGACTTTCACATATAAGCCTTGTCCTCTTGCTGCTTGTTTCCAAGACACCGCATGAAGTGAATCCCCCGTCTGAAAACTCCGTAATTCGCGAAATTCATCAAGATCAGGTTCAAAGTTTTGCTGTTGTTGCTTATTTTCAACGGAATGCCAACTGGCTTGAGGTGCAACCCACGCTGGTTGCTGTACGTACAAATACGTCCAGGCCCGAACCAAACCAAAGGGATAAACACTATAAATTTGTATAGGTGGAATCTGAAAAGCACCGCGTTGACTGGTTATAAAATTTAATTGAAACTCATGCTGTTGCGTATTGAACAATAATTTATGTAGCTGATTTTCCGTTTTAATCCACAAATATCGCGCCTGCTCGCTCTCTTGTTTAAAGTAAATATCGACCGAAAGTAATTCACCTGCTTGCGGTGTATCAACAACATTTATTTGAATCTGTAACGCATGAAGCTGCTTAAAAGTAATATAGAAACTAATACACAGTACAGCACTAATTAAAAAGCAAAAGCCTAGAATCAAATTATTGGCATAATTCACACCTGCAATAAAGGTGATGAAAATTAACACCAAATACAAGTAGCCTTGCTGATAGATAAAGATCAAGACGTCTTTTTGGGTCAGCTGTTTATGCTGATCAATTTTAAATCGACGTTCAATCCATTGCTGCCACATTGAAGCCAAGGTTCAACTCCTTTATTGAATCGAAACTTGTTCTAAAAGCTTAAAGGCTTCAAGATCTGACAGCCCAATTCGATGAGACACTACCGCTGTAAACACCGCTTGCACATCGTCAGGATTCACATAATTTCGCTGCTCAATCAGCGCATAGGCTTGCGCAGCTTTCTTTAAGGCTAAAACACCACGCGTAGAAAGACCATGTCTCCCTTTACGTGTTTCAGCAGCAAGATCCAAAATGTAATCCATTAAACGATCACTCAGATGTATCTGCTCGACAAAGCCTTGTAGTTGTAAAATTTCGGCTTCGTTAAAAATATTTGCTAATACTGCAATCAGATCATGGCGTGAAGTTTGTTGGAGTAATAATTTCTCTGCCTGACGCGATGGATAACCTAAAGACAAACGCATTAAAAACCGGTCCAACTGGGACTCAGGTAAGGCATAAGTCCCGCTTTGAAATAAAGGGTTTTGTGTCGCAATCACCCAAAATGGTTGAGGCAAAGCATATCGCATACCATCAACCGTCACATACCCCTCTTCCATCGCTTCCAATAAAGCACTTTGGGTCTTTGGACTACAACGGTTGATTTCATCTGCCAATAAAATTTGGGTAAATATCGGCCCTGATTTAAACTCAAAATGATGTTCTTTTTGATTAAACATATTTACCCCTATCACATCGCTAGCCAGCATGTCATTGGTAAATTGAATCCGTTGAAACTTTAATCCCGCCAAATGTGACAAGGCGCTAGATAATGTCGTTTTTCCTAAACCAGGTAAGTCTTCAAATAGCACATGCCCGCCTGCCAATAGGCAAGCTAAAGCCAATTTGGTTTGCTGATTTTTATCCAAAATAATTTGGTTAATTTGTTCGAGGAATGTATTTATTTTCGGGTAAAAAGGCGCAAGGCTCTGCTCACTTAAAAGCGTTGATGTAATATTTTGTTGGCTTTTCTCTGATCCCCAAAACACCTTTTATTCCCCAATAAAAAAGTTAAATGAATGACTAACATACAGGGTTTTATTTAAAAATACAGTGTTTATCTCCAAGCAATACCCAGTTCCATACTTTAAATAGATACTCTTGATATTTATTGAATATACAAAAGGGTTGTTTTCGCTTCGACTGATCACAAATCAGCAATAAAAAAAGCGTCCCGAAGAACGCTTTTTTCTTAGATTTTTGGCTCGAGTCACTGCATTAGCAAGGACACTTCTTCATGTCACCACCAGCTGATGGATAACGTGCATCTACACAGTGACGATAAAATGTTTTTGCATCCATCGCTTCCAAATCAGGATGATGTTTTGCCATATGTTCCAAATAGTTTTGGTAATCTGGCACACCCACCATCAGGCGGAAGCTTTGCTGTAAACGTTGCCACAACGTCGCAATACGTGACCAATTTTTCGGGTTCAGAATTAAATCCTTCTGCGACATAATGGTCATTTTAATGATTTTATAAATCACCGTTTTTCCACTTTTTGCAAACTTCAGGTTCATTCATATTCCCCTATTAATGTGCTGAATTTGACGGATTAATTTCAGCTGGGTCACGGTAAATCGCTTCTGCTTCATTCACTGATGGGTTTGGATTTGCCAAGGCACGACGTACCACACCAATCGCTGCAAATAACATAACAAAAGCCACAATCATAAAGAATGCGCAAAGTCCGGCATTGATTTGATTCGACAATGCAACCGTATGCATTTCAGCCATGGTTTTCGCAGGTGCCAACAATTCATTTTTCGCAATGGCTGCATTAAAACGATCTGCCTGAGCCAAGAAACCAATCTTTGGATTTTCGTGGAAAATCTTCTGCCAACCAGCGGTCATTGAAGTAATAAACAAGAATAATGTTGGGATAATTGTCACCCAAACATACTTTTGTTTTTTCATCTTGAATAAAATCACTGTACCCAAGATCAATGCCATCGCAGCAAGAATTTGGTTACCAATACCAAATAGCGGCCATAAGCTATTAATACCGCCGAGTGGATCAACCACGCCTTGGTAAACGAAGAAGCCCCAACCTGCGACAGCCACCGCCGTACCCAACAGGTTTCCGAAGAAATTATGTGAGTTTTTTACCGCAGGAACCACGATACCCACTGTATCTTGCACCATGAAACGACACGCTCGCGTACCTGCATCCACAGCTGTTAAAATGAAAAGTGCTTCAAATAAAATCGCGAAGTGATACCAGAACGCCATCATTGAACGGTTATTGAAAATTTCCGTAATAATGTGAGCCATACCAATCGCAAATGTTGGTGCGCCCCCTGTACGAGACAGAATCGAGTTTTCACCCACTTCTTGTGCAAGTAAGGTCAATGCTTCAGGTGTGACCACGAAGCCTAATGTACGAACTGCTTCTGCAGCGGACTCAACCGTTGTACCAATCACAGCTGCTGGCGCATTAATCGCAAAATACACACCAGGCTCAAGAATCGTTGCACAGACCAAAGCCATAATCGCAACAAAAGACTCCATCAACATGCCGCCATAACCGATCATGCGAATATCTTTTTCATTATTCACAAGCTTCGGTGTCGTTCCTGAAGAAACGAGCGCATGGAAACCTGAAATTGCACCACAGGCAATGGTAATAAACAAGAATGGGAACATTGAGCCTGCAAATACAGGACCTGTACCATCAATAAAATGCGTCACCGCTGGCATTTTCATTTCAGGTAAGGCAAACATAATCCCGATTGCTAAACCAGCAATAACACCAATTTTCAAGAAGGTTGATAGGTAATCACGTGGTGCAAGCAGTAACCAAACAGGTAATACTGATGCCACGAAACCATAACCAATCAACCACCAAGTTAGTTCAGTACCTGAAAGTGTAAAGAATGGCCCCCAGTACGGATGCTGTGCAATGTCGCCACCATAGATAATCCCAGCCATCATCAGTACAAAACCAATGATCGACACTTCTGCAATTTTACCCGGACGGATAAATCGCATATAGATACCCATGAAAATCGCAATCGGTACAGTGGCAGCGATACTGAAGACACCCCACGGACTATTGGTCAACGCTTTTACAACCACCAAAGCAAGTACCGCAAGAATGATGATCATCACACCAAGTGCGCCAAGCATCACGATGATTCCGGCAAAAGAACCCAGTTCTTGTTTTGCCATTTCACCGAGTGAACGACCATCACGACGCGTCGAGATGAATAAGACTAAAAAGTCTTGAACCGCACCTGCGAGAACAACACCCACCAAGAGCCAAATTGTTCCCGGCAAATAACCCATTTGCGCAGCAAGGATCGGTCCGACTAAAGGACCTGCACCTGCAATCGCAGCAAAGTGGTGACCAAATAGAACGCTTTTATTGGTCGGCACATAATCCAAACCGTCAGCTAAGCGATGGGCAGGCGTTAAACGTCGCTCATTCAGTTCAAAGACTTTATTGGCAATAAATAAACTATAAAAACGATATGCAATGCTATACACACAGATTGCTGCAAGGATCAGCCAAACTGCATTGACATGCTCGCCTCGACTAAGTGCTAGTATGCCGAATGAAACGGCACCTAGAATGGCTACAAACAGCCAGATAATCTTTGAAGCCATTCCTGACTTCGGTTGAATGTTTTCCATCTCAATCCCTCATAAATGTTGAAATAAATCAGCTTGATTTTTCTTGTTCGAGGTACTGCTGTTTCTTCCCTTGAAACTCTACTCCTGTTATAGGTTTTTTCATCTAATACTTTGGAATAAAAATTTAAACCAATAGGTATAAAAAAAGGGATGAATCACTTCATCCCTTTCGATAATAGTCTATTTTTAAACCATTATGCACGTTCTAAATAGTCACCAGTACGAGTGTCTACACGAACGCTTTCTTCTTGCTGTACGAATAATGGAACACGTACAACTGCACCAGTTTCAAGCTTAGCCGGTTTACCGCCACCGCCTGAAGTATCACCACGTACACCTGGATCAGTTTCAACGATTTTTAATACAACGAAGTTTGGCGCGCTCACAGTTAAAGGAACACCGTTCCAAAGCATGATTGTGCAAAGTTCATTTGAGTCATCTTTCAACCATTTAGCCGCGTCGCCCATAGCAACTTTATCAGCAGCGATTTGTTCGAAAGATTCTGGATCCATGAAGTTCCACATTTCACCGTCGTTATACAAGTAGTTCATTTCAACTTCTTGGATGTCAGCAGCTTCTAGTGAATCACCAGATTTGAAAGTTTTTTCTAAAACTTTACCAGTTTTAAGGTTACGTAATTTTACGCGGTTAAAAGCTTGGCCTTTACCTGGTTTTACGTATTCGTTTTCCATGATTGAACATGGGTTACCGTCAAGCATGACCTTAAGGCCTGACTTGAAATCATTCGTAGAATAATAGGCCATGACTGGCTCACTCCAAACTTACTAACTTTAATCTATAGATGCTATGGGCTGTAACATGTCATTTAGCAAGTACTGACTGTAACATTGGCTGCCACATGCACATTAATGTGATATTGCGTATTCTAAATGACCAATGCACCATGTCGCAACGAAAAAATCCCCATTAAAGGGGTCAAGCTGCTTAACTTACACTCAGACATTAAAGAACTTTGTTTATACAATGCCCACAAACAGGTAAAATTGCTGTTTACTGAAACTTAATAAATGTTTCGTAGGCTTCATCCGTTGTAAGCTTTATCGGAATTTTTTCAGCTTAAACATCAAAGTTCGACGCATTAATTTCAGCAATATTCCCTACTCACCTTTCTGCATTTTTAAACAATCGGCATGATAAACTATTTATTTCAAGAGCAAAACTGGCAAACCCAATTGAGTGATTTGATAACAAATCCTCAAGAATTACTCGATGTATTAGAACTTTCGCATGATCAGTTATTATCGGGTGCTCAGTTCGCAGCAGATGAGTTTCGCCTACGTGTGCCGCGCGCTTTTGTCGAAAAAATGCAAAAAGGTAATCCGCTTGATCCGCTTTTACTCCAAGTTCTACCGCATCATTTGGAACTTGAAGAACACGCCGGTTTTGTCACCGACCCTTTAGGTGAAGAGCAGGCTAACCAACAGCCAGGGGTATTACATAAGTACAAGTCTCGTTTTTTACTGACTTTAACCGGTGCCTGCGCGGTGCATTGCCGTTATTGTTTCCGCCGGCATTTTCCATACCAAGAAAACCTGCCTAAAAATGACGATTGGCCAAACATTAAACAATATATTGAACAACAACCCGATATTAATGAAGTGATTTTAAGTGGTGGAGACCCGCTCACACTATCAAATCGTAAACTTCAAGTGTGGATTGAACGTTTATCGACTTTGCCACAAATTAAATTTTTGAGAATTCATTCACGAGTTCCTATCGTAATCCCCAACCGTGTCGACGAAGAGCTGGTTTCTATTTTAAAAAACAGTAGGCTACGCATTATTCTAGTGGTACACTCAAATCATCCATCAGAGCTAGATGACTTCACGTGCAGCCAGCTTCAACAGCTTGTCAAACAAGGAATCACCGTGCTGAACCAAGCAGTCTTATTAAAAGGGGTTAATGATTCTGCAGAAGTATTAGTCGATTTAAGTTACCGCTTATTCGACGCAGGTGTAATGCCATATTATTTGCATGTTCTGGATAAAGTAAAAGGTGCTCATCATTTTGATACACCAGCTCAGGATATTGATTTAATTTATAAAAAAGTTTTAGAGAACCTACCTGGTTATTTGGTTCCTAAACTTGTACGGGAAATAGCGGGCGAAAAAAACAAGACACCGCTTTTTGGGGCTTCAACTTTTTGAGTTAAATAATAAAGATGACCACGCATACTTCAGATACGTTTTACAATCCGACTGAATTAAAGCTGGATAAATTAAGCTTTTGTCCGACCAATGCTAAAGGTCTGCAAGAGTGGTTAAACGGTATTTCAATTTTACAATTGGGTACCTCATCTAAAGCTTTATTCAATGCCTTACTTGAAATCTCCGAGCTGAAATGCCAAGAGATGTTACGTTTTGATTTGGTTCAAATTTTACATCCGACTATGGAAAGTGTGCTCACAAGCTTAGAAAAACACTTTACCAATCAAAGCCTCATTACCACGGATCGTAATGACCAAATCATTGAATTGGCGATGCTTTTACGCAGTCACTTTGCCAAAATCTATATTGATATTGCCAAACGATGTAATCAGCAGCTTAATCAACAAAAGTTTTCGATTTTTTCATTCGGCCATAAAAAAAGCTTACAAACCGCTCGAATTGCATCAATCTACTATGCGTTGCAACAACTGACACTTTTGTTGTATCAACAACATATGTTGTATGCCACACCGACTGCAGGTCAATGGATTGCGGCACATCAACTGATTGAATGTGCCATTGAACACAATTTCTATCAAAGTAATGTCAATCAGTTACTGGGTACTCAACATCAAATTGCAAATATTGCTCAAGCTTATGCACAATTAATCTTATTAGATATTTTCAATAATCATCAGATTCGCCCTGCTGAAATCCAAGGTTTGTATTTATGTAGCTTTGACTGGGCAAAATTGGTTCAAATCCTACCGAAAGAAACCACGCTTTCACGCTATGTTGTAGACACGAAAAAAGATCACCCACCGATTTATAACTCAAAACAAGATCGGTCTTATCAAGCCAATGTATACATTTCAACGCAAAACTTGCTCGATCATTTGACCGAAACGCAAACTAGAAATGCCAATTATTTATCTAAAAATGAAAAGTTATTCTTAACCCCAGCGCTATATTTCCATATTCATAATATTTTGACCAACAACACTGAACGTCGTCATGAGCGTTATGAATATTCTGCGCAAATTAATATTTGCTTTAGCTTAATGGTGGCGCATTTCTATCTCTCTAAAGGTAAAAACTTCCACGAAACTTTAGATTTAGAAGGCAATTATCAATTCCACAATGAAGCCTCTTTTGTCAATTCGCATGATTCAAATATGCCAACAGGCATGACTAATGCGAAAGCGCTAGATCGTGAAGCAAAACAGATTCATATCGCTGACGTATTAGATATTAGTGTGAATGGTTATCGCATTAAATGGACTGGCCCTACCCCAGCCAATTTAAAAACCGGCGAATTTATTTTGATCCAAGAAAATGCTCAAAGCCAATGGCGTGGAGGTGTAGTTCGTTGGATCAAACAATCGACTGAAAAAAGTTTGGAATTGGGTCTCGAAGTGCTGGCTCAAGATTTGTATCCATGTTCAGCCCATATTCGTACCGACCGTAATACAACAAATCACCAACCTGCTTTATTGGTTCAGACCACACAACTTGATCAAGTGTCTACGACCTTAATTTTACCTGGGGCAAATCTCTTCCGAGAGAAACAAACGATCCACCTTCGCTTAGGCAAAGAAGACATCAAAGTCTATCTCACCAAAGCGCAGTTGGTGACGCAAAGCTTTATTCGCTTTGAATATGAATTATTGAATGAAGAGCAAGAAAATGTCGTTAAAGATTATATTGCGAAACAGAGCAATGAGATCAAAAATAACGACTTATGGGAAGCATTAAAGTGAGAAATCCATTACTATCCAAAAAACTAAAACGTACGGAAACTCGATTACTCATTATTGATGATAATCAAATACGTTTTAACCAGATACGTGATTTATTGACAAACAGCGAACATCAAGTTCATGCCATATTACTTGATGATTTACAAAATTTCGAAAAACAGCTGAATCTCAATTGGGACTTGATCATTTTTGGACGTGCTTATGATTTAAAATATGAACAAGCTTTAAGTTTAGTTCAACTATCGAGCCAACCGAATTTACCGATTATTTTACTTAAACCCGAAGACTATCAAGCAGAACAATATGCAAGTTTAGTCAAAAAAGGGATTTATGACATTGTCGATATTGCTGAACCTGAGAGTTTCTATTTTGGTTTAATCCGTGCTTTATCCTTTAGTCGCCTACAACAATCGCAGCAACATTTAATGGAAGAGCTCGAAACAGCTCAAATCCAAACCCAGTCTTTAGTTGAAGATAGTCGTAAAGCGGTTGCCGTGATTCAAGAAGGCATTCACATTCAAGCCAATGCTGAATATCTCACTTTGTTTGGTCTAAAAAATGAAGATGATGTAATTGGTCTGCCTTTACTCGATCTATTACAACCTACTGACCTCAACGACTTTAAGCAACGCTTTAAAAAAATCAGCCAAGGACAGCTCGATTTAGGACGTTTTGATCTTGTTTCGCAAAATATCGCAGTGGCTGGGCAAAACCCACTAAAACTCGAATTTATTGCTGCGGCTGAAGAAGATGCTTTACAGCTCGCAATTGAAATTGGCAGTCAAAGCAGCAATGCTGTAAGCAACGCTCCAGTTGAAGCTAGCCCACAAAAACCAAAAGCATTTCAACAACTCAACCGCACCATTGGCCAGCAACCTGCTAATGTAAATGCTTTGGTTCTATTTACATTGGCTTCTTGTTCTGATGCGATTTTTCAAAAAGATTGGAATACCTATAAGAGCTATTTCACCAATATTAAAGACTTCTTGAAAGACCAGACTCATGCTCCATTATTTAGTTTAGATAATGGTGCAATCGTTGCCTTATTCCAAGCGGATAATCAGCTCAAACTTGAGTCTAAATTGATTGGTCTTAATACCCTGAGCAAACCTCAGTTACTCAGTGTAAACAATGAAACTTATCCATTAAATTTACGCATAGGATACAGTGTTTTAGACAGCGATATTCGTGATGAAGCACATTTTGATACCTTTATTGCGAAAGCCTTTAATACTGCGCTACCAACCAACCAACAAGCACCTGAAATCGATTTAACTATTCCATTAGAAATTGACATACCAAGTTTGGATTTCGGTACACCAGAAGCACAAATTGCGCCGATTGTCGTTAGTGATGAAGCTCCTGTTATCAAGGCCCTTCGCAACTGTTTAGAACGCGGTGAAATTCATCTTAAATATCAGCAACTGTATGATAAAGAAGATTCACATCTTTATACTTATGAAGTAACCAGCGGCTTTATTTTTGAAAATAAATGGAAAGATATCGCCCAACTACGTGAATTGGCTGAAGACTCAGAGCTATCCATTAAATTGGATCGTTGGATCTTGGTTGAATCGTGTAAACAGCTACACAACTTTATTACTCAGTTCCCTGAAGCTAAATTAATCGTTAACCTGAACAAGGAAGTGCTATATAACGACCGCACCTTCCCTGAGTTTATTTCAAAACTCATTACGATTATTCGTAGTAAATTGAAGAATCCACTGATTTTACAATTTGCAGAAGAAGACATTCAGCTCAATATTGATGCCGCTCAAAAAGCATTTGTTGAACTTCGTAAAAATGGTGCCGAACTGGCTTTACGTAATTTTGGTCATTCGATGTTTAGTGAATCATTATTACGTCAAATGGATGTTCACTGCTTAACATTAGATTCAAGTTTGACCAAAATGCTTGCAAACGATAAGTCATGCCAAGAGCTGCAAGAAAAAATTACCACTTATCATGAAATCAAAACTGTTGAAATCATGCTACGTGAATTAAATGACATGACCCTATTTGCCAATGCTTGGAATGTTGAGGCTCGCTTTATTCAAGGCGATTATTTCCAGAAGAAACTCGACCATCTCATTGATGTTCAGGACCAATAAGGTTCTGAACATTGCCGATTTAAGGTTTATCTTTTTATCGGCACAAAAAAACGGGCATAAAGCCCGTTTTTTCGTTTTGGATATTAACGTTTGATAGAACGTGACATACCAGCAAAACGTTGTTTGAATTTGTCGATACGACCGCCAGTGTCAACGCTTTTCTGTTTACCAGTGTAGAATGGGTGGCAAGCAGAACATACGTCTAGGTAAATAGTTTCTTTACCAAGAGCTGAACGAGTTTCAATTACGTTACCGCATGAACATGTAGCAACTAAAGTTTCATATTTTGGGTGAATATCGGCGCGCATCGTCGATTACTCCTAAGATTTAAGAAGGTTTAGCTGTCATCGCAATTGATCACTCTTGCATCACTACAAGGAAGGCTTAAAAAAGCAGACCAACACCATAACAGACCATTCTTTTGGCCCACCGAGACGGATACCGTCAGAGCTAAGCACAACAAGTTGGGGCAAATTATAGCTGATTTTTTATTGTTAATAAATAGATATTCAAGGCTGAATCGCTCTACTCTTTAGGTTGAGCTTGCTCTAAATATTTCTGATATTGTAATTCGACTGTGCGCTGAAATTGGGCTTGATCAAAATGGTTTAATCTTTCAATAAATGCAGGACAAAACGTCGCTGCATTTACTGGCTGTAATGATTTGCTCATGCCCTCTAACATGCCTTGAAGCTGCTGTTTAAATTGTGCATCGACTGACAGATCAATATCTTTTGCCTTTAATGGCTCTACACCATTAAAATGGATAGCCTGAACTGCAGCAATTAATTTAAGTTTTGCAGCTTAATAAGTCTGATCTAATTCCTTATTCATCTGTGGTTGTCGATCACGACAAAATCCAACATGGGCTGCAGGCTGATCAGCGGCATTTTTTCAATGACATCACGGTTACTATTTAGAGATAAATCCTATTGGGCATGAACGACTGTGTTCAGACCCAAGAATAAAATGAAAAAGCCTTTTTTAATTTTCATGATTTTTTTCTTTTCATCTATATAAGGTATTTTAAAAGGACGTATTCATCTCGTCCTTACTTTTGCCCACGGCTCTGTTTTGCCCAAAGGTTGGCAATCACACCACAGACCATCAACTGAATTTGGTGAAAGATCATAATTGGTAAAACTATCATCCCCATCGGCTGACCAATAAAGAGAATTTGTGCCATGGGCACACCACTCGCCAAGGTTTTTTTAGAGCCACAAAAGAAAATCGTCTTTTGATCAGCTCGGCTAAAGCCCAACCAACGCGGTACGTATAGCGCCAATAACATAATGATCGTTAACAAGACAGAACACGCCACAATCAAAAGGAATAAAGTCATACCACTCACTTGATGCCATAGCCCTGCCACCACCGCACTACTGAATGCACCATAGACCACCATCAAAATTGAGCCCTGATCAAATACCTTCACAATTTTTGGTACCCTCTTCATATAAGGAAACACCCAAGGACGGAGGAGCTGCCCTAAAATGAAGGGAATCAGTAATAACAGCGTAATTTGAATAATAGATGCAGTCGGATCGTAGTTATGTTGTGACTGGCCGAGAATAAAATAGGCCACCATCACTGGGGTAATAAACATACCAATAATATTTGAAAATGATGCACTACAGACTGCACCAGCAACATTACCCTGTGCTACCGAAGTAAATGCAATGGAAGACTGTACTGTCGAAGGTAAAAAGCACATAAACAAAAAGCCCCAATACAACTCTTGCCCTAACATCGGCACGAGGATTGGTTTCGCCATTAAACCCAATAATGGAAATAATGCAAAGGTAAAAGCAAAAACTAAAGCATGTAACTTCCAATGCATTATGCCTTCAACCACAGCCTCACGAGATAACTTTGCACCATGTAGAAAAAATAAAATGGCAATTGCAGCCGTTGTAATATAGCCAAAGATTTCTGCAGCTTGACCACTGACAGGCAAAAAAGTCGCAAGTATGACCATTACAAAAAGTAGAATGGTAAAACGATCCAAAGCCAACATTTTTAGCATAACAACATCCTGTACAAATTTCCCTTTAAAGCTGATCGGCACAAAAATGCCCAATAAGCTAAATTTACCATTGAGTAAATTTCATCTTACTGGGCCATATAAATAAAGCCAGCTTTTCTCCGATATATTCATTATTTTAAACGTTGATAGTGAGATCAACGCAAAAAAATTTATAAATAAGATTATTTAGAATTACAGATGACTTTATATTAATGATTGCACATTAATTATTTCGTGCATTTGAGTCTTGTTGGATCAACTCAATTTTATAGCCATCTGGATCTTCAACAAAGGCAATGACGGTCACACCACCTTTCATTGGCCCTGCTTCGCGTACCACGTTTCCGCCACGTGCTTTAATTTCTTCACAAGCCTTGTAAGCGTCATCTACAGCAATAGCGATATGGCCATACGCATTTCCCAACTCATAACTCTCCGTATCCCAGTTATGAGTTAGCTCAAGTACAGTATGATTTTCTTCATCACCATAGCCCACAAATGCCAAAGTAAAACGACCTTCTTCATAATCACGCTTACGAAGCAAAGTCATACCGAGTACTTCAGTATAGAACGCCAATGAACGCTCTAAATTGCCTACACGTAACATGGTATGCAGCATGCGCATAATCGAGTTTCCTAAATCTATCATTATGTTTGAATACTATAGGGATTTAACATGCAAAGTTCAATTTAAGTCTAGAACGCATATACCCGCTTATTTCAAATATCCTTGTCCAAAACCGCAGATATGCTTAGGCTATTTATGAGCTTAGAATAAAAAAGCCCGTTCAGATTGAATGGGCTTTTTTAATTCAAATTGAATTATAAACTAGATTTCTGTTCATGCTCTTTTAATAGTTTAGCCACCCAAACCACTAAAATTAAAATCGGAATACCAATTAAAGTCGTCATCAAGAAAAAGTTTGGATAACCGATATTGGTCACAATCGTACCAGAGTAACCGCCTAAAATTTTAGGGGTTAAGGTCATTAATGAACTAAAGATGGCATATTGAACAGCTGTGAAAGAAACACTGGTTAAGCTCGATAAAAATGCAATAAATGCCGCACCAGCAAGACCAGAAGCCAAGTTATCAACAATAATCGCAAAATACAGCCACAGCGAACTATAAGGCTTAATGACCTTACCTTTGATGTCCACATTCTGTTCAGCACTTGCTAAGTTAATCGGTTGAATATCAACACCAAGTACACCTGACATATTGGCTGATGTATTCACTTGATACGCTAAATCGACACTCTTTTTCACTACATCATTTTCTAGTAATTGAGCCGTTAATGTTTTTTGCTTTGCTGTTTCGAGCGCTTGACCTGGAATTGCAGCACTAAAAACACCAGTTTTATCAAGCTTCGCGTCGAATGGTTTAGTATCCAAAATAATTTGAATTTTTTGATTTTCTTTTAATTCGCCTGCCAAGTATTGTCCACGGACCACGATACTATTCACCGTCTCTTGAGCTGAAATCGTGTTATCTGAAGTCACTGGCAGCAACATCATTGCTGCGTTTGAAAAAGCATTATTCAAATACGGCAAACTCACCTGTACTGGATGTTGATTCTTAGACTGATAATCCGCACTGACCTTAATATTTTGATCAGCCGCCAAGACTGCTTTTGGAATTTGAACTGCCCAAGCACCCGTATCATCTGGCGTCGCGGTATATTGCTGCCCTGCTACATTGACAGTGACATCGCTCAATGGCTGACCTGATTTGACCAGACCGATAAAAATCAAGTTTGTTGAACTTGCTAATATCGCACCGACAAACATCAATTTCATAATGTTCATACGCTGCGCAAGCAAACCACCAAGGAAGCCACCAACCAAGCTAAAAATCACACCATAGACTTTTACAGCTTCGGCAATCTGCTCTTTGGTGAAGTTTAAATCTTGATAAAACACATTGGAAATGACGCCGGCGATAATATCGGAAATACGGTAAAAGCCAATAAGTAACAACAGTACTAAAGCCAGTTTTAGACCATAACGCTTAAAGAAATCTGCAACTGGATTAACCCAAGTTTCAAATGCCATCTGCTTATTTACAGCACCCGATTTCACTAAAACTGAACCGACACCAAAAGCAATCACAGCTGAACCAATAAAACGCACAGCTTCTAAACAGAACAATGCAAATGAGTCTGAAATTTGCCACTGTTCTTTCAAGCTTTCAACTGCCACACCTGAATAGATATAACTCAAGACAAAGGCAACCACGGCAGCAAAGAATACAGCGACTAAACGATAATAGTCGGTCCGTTTATAATGCTTTTGTACACGGTCAACATGCGGCTCACGTATCGATAAAGTTGTGATAATACCGATAGCCATCACAGCAGCCATTGCAAGGTAAGTATATTTCCAAGCTTCATAAATATAGTTACCTTTGGCCGTGCCTAAATATGCAGCCAAAAATAGCGCCCCTGCACCTGCCACGATCATGCCGATACGATAACCTGCATTATAGGTCGAAGCTAAAACGGTCTGCATTTCAGTTTCTGCCAACTCAATACGATACGCATCGATCACAATATCTTGCGTTGCGGCAGAAAAACCAAGTAGTACGGCTCCAGCGGCCATTTGGTAGATATAGCTTTGTCCTAAAGCAGGGTCTGAAAATGCCATGATACAAATAGCACAGATAATGAGAACCTGAGCGATCAATAACCATGCACGGCGACGTCCGAGTTGTTTGGTTAAAAATGGCACAGGTAACTCATCAATTAATGGCGCCCAAACAAACTTAAACGAATAGCCAAGCGCTGCCCAACTAAAAAAAGTCACTGCACTTTTATCAATTCCTGCTTCACCTAACCAAAGCGATAAACTGGAAAAGATCAGTAAAATTGGGATACCAGCCGAAAAGCCAAGAAAAAGCATAATCAGCGCACGTCGGTCTAAAAATGCAGTAAAAGCAGATTTCCATCCTGAAGCTTGTGTTGTCATGACTCAGTTATTTTTGTCAAAATCGAATGTTGCTATTCAAGCGCTTAATGACAACGGTTTCAACAACATTTATGAAATCATTGTTTTATTTTATCGATATTTCGCATGCTGTTGCTTGATCTTTGGCATTAAACCTGTATACCTTAATTACATATCTCTATTCTTTAGTTTTTTGGATTCAACAGTGACCCAGCGACTTGAACAAATTCACTCTTCTTTATCAACCACCATTAATGAAACCAACACAAAAAACTTAGCAGAAACAATAACGACACTAAAGAGCGCTTTTGATCAACCCGAAATACAGAATACTTTAACTAAAACCCAGTTGCAGCCGCTTCAGCTGACGCATACGCCTGAGCTTAAAAAAATACCGACGTCTACCAAGCGGATTAAACCACTCAATGACTTTTTAGGACAAGATCGTGCCCGAGCTTCGGTTGAAGCTGGCATTGCATTGCCCTATTCAGGCTATAACATTTTTGCTGTAGGTACCGCAGGCTTAGGTAAGCGCACCATGATTAAGCGCTTATTACAACAACACGCTAAAAATATGCCAACGCCTTCAGATTGGGTCTATGTCAATAATTTTAAGTTTCCGCGTGAACCAATTGCGCTAAAACTTCCTTCTGGTCAAGCGACAAAATTCCAAGCGTTATTACATCAAAGTTGGCAAACCATATTAAAACAGCTTGAACGTCGCTTCACCGCAGAAACCTATCACAATCGCATTGAAATGATTCGCCAACATGCTGGTGATGAACAACATCTTGCTTTAGTTGAATTAACCCGAGAAGGTGAAGAGCTCGATCTTAAACTGATTTCTCAGGATGATGATCATTGTTTCGTTCCCGTGCATTTGGTCGATAACAAATACCAAGAAATGTCCAAAGAAGACATCAATGCACTAAGCAGTAAACAACGAGCTGAAATTGCGTCAAACGTCCGTTATATGGATAAAAAACTTGAACGCCTTGGTCTACATCTTGGTGATCTTGAAGATGACGCACGCGATAAAGTTCAGGTTTTAAACCGTGAAATTGCTAAACAAGTTGTAATGCCGCGTATTGATCTAATTCAAAATAAATTCAGCATGGTTGAAGGCTTGGAAGATTATCTGAAGCAATATGCAGATGACATCATTCAAAATGTTGAGTTTGTGCTTGAGCAAGAAGAAGATGACTTTACACCTGGCCTATTTAACCGCGTGCCATCTCGCTACCAAGCTAACATTATCGCCACACACAAACCAAATGCTGGTGCGCCCGTTATTTTTGAAGATTTCCCAACCCATTACAATTTGCTAGGTCATGTCGAACAACTGACCCAAAATGGCACCATCACCACAGACTTTACATTAATCCGTCCTGGTGCACTGCATAAGGCCAATGGTGGATTCCTTATCTTGGAAGCTGAACAACTTTTAGAGCAGCCTTATGCATGGCAAGGTCTAAAACGTGCATTAAAGTCAGGACATTTAAAGCTGTCTTCACTTGAACATATGCTTACATTGACAGGCAGTATTTCGATTGAGCCTGAAGCTATTGATTTAAATATCAAAGTGATCCTGCTTGCTGAACCTGATATTTATTACGATATTTTAGAACTCGAACCAGAACTGGGCAGTGTCTTTAAAATTCGTGCCGATTTTACCGATACATTACAACGTAATGACATTAATGAGCAGGCATATATGCAGCTGATTGCTGACTATGTGCAAACAGACAAACTTCTGCCATTTGACCGTACAGCACTTGCTGCACTGTTAACTGATTCAAGTCGTCAAGCTGAAGATCAAAGCTCTTTGTCATTACATGCCCTCACCTTAGGTGATTTGATTCGTGAAGCACATCATCATGCAGCACTTGCTGGCGATAAAATGGTGACAGAAACACATATCAACACCGCTCTTGATCATCGTAAATACCGTCTAGGCTACTTACGTGAATTATATTGGCAAGATCTCACTCGCGGTACACAGTTAATCGAAACCAAAGGTCATCGATTCGGGCAGATTAACGCCCTCTCTGTGATTCAATATGCTGATGTTGAATTTGGTTTACCGTCACGTTTAACGGCTTCGGTTTATCAAGGTGGCGGCGATATTTTAGATATCGAGCGTAGTGTAGAACTCGGTGGTTCTCTGCATGCCAAAGGCGTCCTGCTGATGTCGAGTTTCTTAAAGGCACACTTTGGTCGTGAACAAATTTTACATTTTTCTGCTGCCCTTGCCTTTGAGCAAAGCTATGGCCAAGTAGATGGCGACAGCGCAACTGTTGCAGAGCTTTCAGCTCTTATTTCCGCTATTAGCCAATTACCGATCGATCAATCTTGGGCAATCACTGGCTCCATGAACCAATTGGGTCAAGTTCAACCGATTGGGGGTGTAAATGCCAAGATTGAAGGCTTCTATGATGCATGTAAATTACAAGGGTTAACAGGCAAGCAAGGTGTGATTATTCCACGCCAAAATATGCAGCACTTAATGTTACGCAAAGATGTGATTGAAGCTGTGCAACAAGGTCAATTCCATATTCACGCCATAGATACCATTGACCAAGCATTAGAAATTTTGATGGCGCGTCCAGTAGGCACTCTTGATAAAAAAGGTCGTTATAGTAAAGGCTCAATCTACGCTGCTGTCATGGAGCAACTTGAATACTGGCAAGCGATTGAAGATGGTGCTGAATTTGAGGAAGAAGAGCCAAAGAAAAAGAAAAAAAAGAAGAAGTCAAAAAAGGACAAAGATAAAAAGGCAAAGAAGTCTGAAGCTCAAGACAGTACTGCTAAAAATGGAACTGCTGAAAACGAGCAACGTGTTGAAGAAAGTCCGACTGAAGACAATCCGTCATAAATCTTCGATGAGTTTATTCATTTGTTGATTTTTCCACCATTCATTGCACTTTAAATGCCTTTGAAATGGTGGAAAAACGCATAACCCCAGACTTTTTAGATAATTAAGTCATAAAAAAAGCGCCTTAAAGGCGCTATTTTTTATCTGTATCCAATGATCAAAATCATCAAATACACATCCAATTAAGCTTCAGGAGCTGGGCTATATTGTTCAACTAAAGGTTGTAATTCACCTTTTTGGAACATATCAAGCATAATGTCGCTACCACCGATCAACTCACCATTGATCCATAATTGTGGGAAAGTCGGCCAGTTTGCAATTTGTGGAAGAGTTGCGCGAATATCTTGATTTTCAAGAATATTTACATAAGCAAACGGACGACCAATTTGACTGAGCGCTTCTACTGCACGCGCAGAGAAACCACACTGTGGAAACTGTGGAGTGCCTTTCATGTAAAGTAGAACTGCGTGTTTAGCAATTTGGTCACGAATTAACGCTTCTGTATCGCGTGCTTGTTCAGTCATTGATATATCCTCAATAAATCTGCTTCGCATTATACCCAAAACTGAGTAAAACAATATGACTAAAGCAATATTTCACGTTTTATTTACATTTCAGCTTTTCAAGTGAGTCATATTTTGCTTATATAGACCTCTTGATGCTCATATATATATGGCGTCTCCTCTATATTATTTCAATCACCTGACAAATTAGAGTTAGTCATGAATAACATTACCCTTGCCCCAGTACAAACTGATCAACCATCGCACTTGATGCCAGTATTTGGCCGCCAACCGATCAGCTTTGTCCGAGGTCAAGGTGCTCACCTGTATACCGCAGATGGCACAGAATACTTAGACGCACTGACAGGGATAGCTGTTTGTGGTTTAGGTCACTCACATCCTGCAATTACAGCTGCAATTGCTGAACAGGCAGCGACCCTCATTCATACCAGTAACTTATTTGAAGTGCCTTGGCAAACGGCTGCTGCGCAAAAATTAGCTGAAGTTGCGGGTATGGAAGAAGTTTTCTTCTCAAATAGTGGTGCAGAATCAAATGAAGGTGCAATCAAAATTGCACGTAAATTTGGTCATATGCAAGGTGTCGCAACACCAAAAATTATCGTTGCTGATCATTCTTTCCATGGTCGTACCATGGCAACCTTATCTGCAACAGGTAACAAAAAAGTTCAAGAAGGCTTTGGCCCATTGGTTGAAGGTTTTATCCGTGTACCTTTCGGTGATATCGAAGCGATTGAGGAAGCGGCGATTCACCACCCTGACATCGTAGCGATTTTGGTTGAGCCGATCCAAGGTGAAGGTGGTGTAAATACTGCACCTCAGGGTTTTAGCTACCTAGAAGAAATTCGTCAAATCTGTAATCAGCACAACTGGTTAATGATGCTTGATGAAGTGCAAACAGGTAATGGTCGTACAGGTAAATACTTTGCGTATCAACACACTAATATTGTTCCTGATGTGCTAACTACAGCTAAAGGTCTGGGTAATGGCTTCCCTATCGGCGCAGTCATGACTCAAGGTCGTGGTGTTGGCGTTTTAACAGCGGGTAACCACGGTTCAACTTATAGCGGTACAGCATTAGGTTCACGTGTGGTTTATACCGTGATTGATACCATTCAAAAAGAAAACCTTGTTGAAAATGCTGCAAATATGGGTGCGTATCTTGTTGAGCAATTCACAGAGCATCTTGCAGAGCAAAACGTGACTGTTCGTGGTTTTGGTTTAATGGTCGGCATTGAATTACCTAAAGCATGTGGCGAACTTGTGAATATTGCACGTGATGAGCATCACTTGATTATTAACGTAACAGCAGGCTCTGTGATTCGTTTATTACCTACGCTGAACATCAATAAAAAACAAGCGGATATCTTGATTGAACGCATTGTTAAAATGGTGAAAAACTTTCTAGCCTAATTTGTGCCGAAAGTAAAAAAAGCCGCTAATTGCGGCTTTTTTTATATCTTCTTCAAATTTTTTTTGTTTTTATGAGGCTTCTTGGTATACACGTCCGCCTGGTAATTGACTGAAATACAATTTTAATGCATCTAGGCAACGATGAATCTTGGTAGGCTGTTGGTCACGTTTAGACATCACCGCATATAGAGTAAATGATGGTAAACGCCATTCTGGTAAAACTTCAACAAGAGAACCGTTTAATAAGTCTTTTTGCGTATCTAGATATAATATTCTTGCAATGCCATGTCCTTGTTGACACATTGCTTTTGCAGCAAATACATTATTTGTTGTAAATCGGGAGTGCACATCCAATGCAACCTGCTCTTTAGTCACTGCATTTTCAAATGCAAAATGCTGAAAGTTTTTAACCAAATTTATTTGAACCATATCATGATTTTGTAAATCTTCTGGTCGTGTAATTAAACTGGTTTGGTTGATATAGCTTGGTGCTGCAACGAGAACTTGTTCAACATGTGCCAATGGCACCACATGAAACTGTTGATCATCAATTTTTGAACTCATTCGTAGCGCAATATCAATGCGGCCATCAATTAAGTCGATATATTGATTATCTGCTTCTAGATGAACGGATAAACCGCGATGTGCCGACATCCAATGTGACAATGCAGGAATCACATGATTCGCACAAAGTTCTGGTGTTGATGCAATACGTAATTCACCGACTAAGTCGTCACGAAGTTCATTGATACGAATTTTGCCGCGCTCTGCGGCAGATAGCATCTCTTGGCAACTATGAAAAAAAGCTTGTCCAGCTTCTGTCAAACTTAACTTACGTGTTGAACGATGTAAAAGAATGACTTCCATATCCTGCTCTAGTGAGCGGATTTGCTGACTCACGGCACTCGTGGTAATACCTAACTCACGAGCAGCACCGCTAAACGAATTTTTTTCCACAACGCAAGCAAAGACACCCATTGCTCGAAGTTGATCTAACATAAATTTCCCTCATAAACTTATGAGAAGCTTCATCTTTCGATAAAAGCAACTCATTGTATTATACGGGGATATTTTGCTTTTGCATTATATATTTAATTATTTGGTAAAACTGAAGTTGGATTGATTGGTTTACCATCTAAACGCACTTGGAACTCAAGCATCGTGCGGTTGGTACCCGATGAACCCATCTCACCAATTTGCTGCCCTGCTTTCACAGTATCGCCACTTTTGACATTCATTTTACTGTTATGTGCATATGCAGTGATATAGCCATTAATATGCTTCACCAAAATTAAATTGCCGTACTCTTTAAGACCATCGGCGGCATAGACCACTTGACCATCAGCTGCTGCAAAAATAGGATCACCTGTATTACCTGCGTAACGTGTTCCTTTCACATTCGATGCTAAGTTATAGCCTTGTAATACCGTAGGACGCGATACTGGACTCACCCAACGTAAACTTGAAGAACTGACCACTGGCGTTGGAACTGTAGTTCGCGTCACTGTCGATGGAGTGGTTGAAGCTTGAGTCACCGGCGCTGTTTGCGTTGGCATTGCAATCGTTTGGCGTTGAATTGGTGCCGCTTGAGTCATGGCTTGTGTAGACGTCGTACGACGAGAGCCACTATTTTTAAGGCGAATGGATTGTCCAACATAGATGCGATAAGGCTGGGCAATATCGTTCATTTCTGCGATGCTGACATAGCTCAAGCCATAGCGAGCTGCGATGCCACTTAAAGTATCTCCCGAACGAACTGTATAATAATCCGGAGCAGTCGCATAACGGGTCGCATTATTAATTTGTGGTTTTGACGCACAGCCAGTCATGACCAAAGTTGTAACCACAGCAGCAGATAAAACAAGGGTCTTAAATAATGCTGCAGGAGCGGTAATAACGCGATATTGTGACACCAGGGACATCATCTTCCTCACTAATAATTCAAATATAGTCATTATGAATGGGCTAAGATTAGCAAAAATCCACTCTAAAAAAGTTGCGGCATAACCATTTTCACAAAGTTATAACACTAATACTTAAATTTTAGATAACTCTGCGTGTAAGTTATTCAAAATCTCATAGTTTGTAGCATCCATTTGTATAGGCGTTACACTGACATAACCATTTGCCACGGCAAAGAAATCTGACTCGATATCGGTTAAGCCTTTCTTAGGCTCTGCCACTGCCTCGCCTGCCAATCCAATCCAATAGACTTGACGACCACGCGGGTCTACATGACTGGTAATCGGTTTGGACTGTAAACGTCTTCCTTGATAGGTCACTTTGGTGCCTTGAAGTTCAGCAACATCTGGAATATTAATATTAAAAATATGTCGTGCAGGTAGCGCAGGTAGTCCATTGGCAATAAAATCATGCACCCATTGCGCGGCGACTGCATAATCTTCTGGGTTATTATAACTACGCACATTTGGCCCAGCCAAAGAGACGGCTAGCGCAGGTTGTTTCATTAAACGGCCTTCAAATGCCGCACCCACTGTCCCTGAATACAGCACATCATCACCCAGATTTGCGCCACTATTGATTCCACTCACCACCAGATCAAATTCAAAATCAAACAGACCATTCATTGATAAATACACACAGTCCGCAGGTGTACCATTTACCGCCCACATATTCGGTGCAATTTCGACAGGTCGTAATGGTCGATCTAAAGTTAAAGCACTTGAAAAACCGCTGCGTTCGCTTTCAGGCGCCACAATCACCACACGACCGAGAGGACGCAATGCATGTGCTAAAGCTTGGATACCGGGAGCAAAAACGCCATCATCATTGGCAATTAAAATATTCACAACTAAATTTCCATTACTAAAAAATTAAAAATGACTCGCAAGAACATTTTATTGAAATATATGAATAATTATATATATTTACATTTCAACATCCAGCATAAATGTGTGTGTACAAAATGAATAAAACCGTAGCACTTCGTGGTTTATTGAGCTTTGCTCTAGCAGCTTGCATGACTCAAACTGTGGTCGCAGACAATGACTTCACTCAAGAAGAAGCCAATACCATCGTAAAAGAAGATATTGCATCTGCACAAGTCATGTTAGAAGTATGCCCTGCGATTATTGGTCAAAATGCAAAATTTGATGCCAACATTCAAGCACTCACTAAAACATATCTTGCTGATTATTCTGATAAATCAATGACATTAGAAAAATTACAGTCTGACAGCGAATATAAATCAGTTCTTGAAGAAGCGCGTCAAGCTGCTAAAGAAACTGATAAAGCTGAGCAAAAATCAGTTTGTGATGACGTTTTAAGTTATGAAGGTTAATTGATCATTCAGCTGTGGACGTCCTCTAAATAGGTTAGTCCTTATTGCATCAAACCTGCCAAAAAAAGGATGAAGCCTTATAGCCTCATCCTTTTTTCTTTCACAATGTATTGATTTTTAAACAGCTTCAATACAATTTTCTACTGATCTCTACCAGAAATACGATTAAGCTAAGCAAATAAATTTTAGCTATTTGATATCTTTTAGTTTATTTAACAGGTTATTTAAATGAAAAACTCCTTTGTAAAATCTCTTTGTGCCCTTAGCCTTTCTGCTTTTGCTTTCACTACCATGTCTGCACATGCCGCAGATGAAAAAATTGAAGTCACCCCTACACCTCAAGTGACTAGTCAAGAACTTGCAGCTATCTATGTACTATCTGAAGTCTGCCCAAAATTGGTGAATGACAAAGATCAACCAAAGTTTGAAGCGGGTTATGCAAAATTAGCTAAAGAATATATGCCGAATGAAAAGAACCCAGTAAATGCTTTACAGCAACTCAGCAAACAAAAAAGTTTTAAAGACGCTTTAAAAGAAGCGCAGTCTGATGCGAAGAAAGCTGGCGATAAGAAAAATGGTGCGATTTGCAAAGAATTGACTGCTTACAGCAAATAATACCAATTGGTTACAATACTTTTAAAATAAGCGCTTGCACCCCATAGCAGTCCGCCTAGCTTTGTCCTAAAATGCTAGGCTCTTTGTGCTTATACCTAAGTTATTGGAACCACCCAGAATGACCCGAAAAACCGCCCTTGCCGCATTACTACTTGCACCTAGTTTTTCATTCGCGGCAACTGTCCTTTCTGCACCACCTGAATTAAATAATAAATCTTATGTGCTGATGGACTATGAGACAGGGCAAATCCTTGCTTCTAAAAATGAAAACGAAAAATTAGCTCCTGCTTCAATGACAAAAATGATGACCAGTTACATCATTGAACAAAAGTTATTAAGCGGTGAACTAACTGAAAATGAAAAAGTACGTATGAATGAGTCGGCTTGGTGTCGCGGCAGCAGCACTGAGTCATGTATGTACGTTCCGCTCAACGGTACTGCAACTGCATTAGAAATGTTACGTGGCATTATCATTCAGTCGGGTAACGACGCTTCTAAAGCTATGGCAGAACATATTGCTGGCAATGAAGGCACCTTTGCCCACATGATGAACCAAGAAGCGAAACGTATTGGCATGGTGAATACTCAATTCATCAATGCGACAGGTATGCCAGCTGAAGGTCATTTCTCGACTGCCAAAGATATGGCGACTCTAGCGCAACATATTATTCATGACAGTTCAAAATACTATCCGATCTACTCTGAAAAAGAATTTACGTTCAATGGCATTAAGCAAGGCAACCGTAATGCCCTGCTTTATACTGACCCAAGTGTAGATGGTTTAAAAACTGGTCATACTGAAGAAGCGGGCTACTGCTTAACGACTTCAGCTAAACGTGGTCCTTTACGTTTAATTTCAGTGATCTTTGGTGCGCCAAGCATGAACGAACGTGCATCTCAAACACGTGAAATTTTAGCTTGGGGTTATGCAAACTTTGAAACTGTAAAAGTTCAACCTGCTAAACAAGTGCTTGCAAAAGCAAAAGTTTGGTACGGTAAAGACAATGAAGTTCAAGTAGGTCTAGCTGAAAACTTTAACGTGACGATGCCTAAAGGCGAAGCGAACGCCATTAAAACTCAATTGGTTGTTCAACCAAAATTAACTGCTCCTTTAAAACAAGGTCAAGTGGTCGGTAAATACGTTGCAACGCTTAATGGCAAAGTCATTGCTGAAAAACCACTTGTAGCTCTACAAAATGTTGAAGAAGCTGGTTTCTTTGCAAAAATGATTGATCACATCAAACAATTCTTTAGCAACTTATTCTAAGTTTGATGAAAACTCGATATTAAGACTAAAGTGAAAGCATCTAGATTTCGGTCTAGGTGCTTTTTTATTTTATACTGCCTAAAAACCTGTAGATGACTTTCCTATGAGCCAAAACATTCGCCCTTATTTAGACACTGTTCCACGTATTGCTGACTCTTGCTATATCGATGAAATGTCAGTCGTGATTGGCGATGTTGTATTGGCTGAAAATGTCTCTGTTTGGCCATTTGCTGTGATTCGTGGTGATGTAAACCATATTCGTATTGGTAAAAACTCTAATGTGCAAGATCATTCAATGTTGCATGTGAGTCATAAAAAAGCCGATAAACCTGAGGGTTCTCCACTGATTATTGGTGAAGATGTGACAATTGGTCATCATGTGAAATTACACGGTTGTACCATTGGTAATCGTGTTTTGGTCGGTATAGGTACGATTATTTTAGATGATGTAATTGTTGAAGATGATGTGATGATTGGTGCTGGTTCACTTGTTCCACCAAATAAGGTTTTGGAAAGTGGTTATTTATATGTGGGCAGTCCAGTCAAAAAAGCCCGCCCACTAACCGATAAAGAAAAAGCATTTTTACCGTATTCAGCGCAGAATTATGTGAAAGTGTCGAATAATTATCTTGATCAAAATAAATAATATACGCATTCGTTTTTAATTTTAACAGTTCCAGCTTATGTCTCAATGCTTCATTGACAGACAAATTCAAATACAGAGTAACTCTTTAATGTTGATTAAACCTTATACTTTATTAATTACTAGAATATTTTTTGCAGGCGTAATTTTAACCTCTAACACTGCTTTTGCGAATTCAACGCAGTGTAAAGATGATTATGAAAAAATCATTGCCAAAGAAATTAAAGATATCGGCACAGCCTTAAATAAGGGTAATTATGCATTAATCACCGAAAAAACAGATTCATCTATTATCAATTATGCAGGTGGTAAAGATAAATATAATGCCATATTAGAACTTGCTGCAAACTCCTTTAAACAAAATAAAATATATGTCTCTCAAGTTGACACTCATCCTCCAAAACAAAGTTATATCATTGGTAGAAATGAGTTTTGTGCCATACCCAAACAAGTCACGATTTCTATGAATGGCCGAAAAATGACAGGTGATCTTTCCTTCATGCTTGCAGTACGTCCAATTGAAAGTAAGGAGTGGAAATACATTGATGGTGCGGGTCTGCAAAAGAATCCTGATATGATTTACACACTATTCCCAGATTTTCCTCGAGATAGTAAAATTCCCTTCATTGAATAAAAATTAAATATTTAACATTACTGCTTTTTAAAGCAAGTATTTTAAAAAGCTGTAATGTTAAATCTATAACAATTCGGTCAGTACTGGACAAAAATATAATTTAACTAAATAATTAAACAATACACTTTTATTTAACAATTTTTCTTACTATAAACAAAAGAAAATAAAACTGTATCATTCATATCATATGTAATTGACTCTACAGAATAATCCCAACCAAATGTTTCCAATAAAGATTTGCAAATAACATTCTTTACAGAATCTGATTTTGCATACTCTTCTAACAAATATATTTTATCTTTTGGAAATGTATAATTATCCATCTGATATATTAATTTAATAGTTGCACCATCTCTGTATATATCTTTCCAAACTGTATATGCATTATTTTTCTTTGGCAGCGTTTGTTTAACGTCGAGAATTGCATCATCTACAAGCAATAAATTTTCATCAGCACCGCTTTTTGCCGTACAACTAACCATTAACATAACAAATATAAATAAACTTAGTATTTTCATCTAATTCTCAAAATAATTTTCAGTGTGAAGATATGTACAATGGATTTATCTTACTAGATTCCTCCACGTTCTTCTTACTTCAATATTGAAACGCATCTCAAGGAAATTAAGAAAAAAATCAATCATAGCCACCGCTCCCTAAATTTTGTAGAATAGCGTTTTTACCCCATGGTGCTTTTCTATGACCGCTTGGACTGCTCACGTCACTGTTGCGACAGTCGTTGAAAAAGACGGAAAATTCCTATTTGTTGAAGAACATACAGAAGGTGTGACCCATACTGTATTTAATCAACCTGCAGGTCATGTTGAAGCTGGCGAAACCATTATTGAAGCAGCCATTCGAGAAACCATGGAAGAAACAGGTCACGATGTAGAAATCACGAACCTCCTAGGCATGTATACTTATACTCCTCCGATGTTCCCTGATCGTACTTATTTCCGTTTCTGTTTCTTAGCTAAGGACATTCAGTACCATTCCGATGCACAGTTAGACACAGGTATTGTCGGTGCAGTATGGATGACGCTTGATGAACTCATTGAGTCTGCCCGTGCGCGCAGTCCATTAGTCATCAAAGCTGTACAAGATGCTCTTTCAGGTCAAAAATTTCCTTTATCGCTCATTTACGAGCACCAAAATTCTCCCTTAATTTCAAATTTGGATGCTTAATCCTATGCAACAACGTGTCATCGTCGGTATGTCTGGTGGTGTAGATTCTTCTGTATCTGCAGCACTTTTACTTCAACAAGGTTATCAAGTTGAAGGTCTTTTCATGAAAAACTGGGAAGAAGATGACGGCACGGAATACTGTACGGCAATGGAAGATCTTGCCGATGCTCAAGCCGTTTGTGACAAAATTGGTATCAAACTTCATACCGCAAACTTTGCGATGGAATATTGGGACCGTGTCTTTGAGCATTTCTTAGAAGAATATGCCGCAGGTCGTACACCAAACCCAGATATTCTCTGCAACAAAGAAATTAAATTCCGTGCATTTCTAGACCATGCTGTCAACTTAGGTGCTGACTTTATTGCGACAGGCCACTATTGCCGCCGTGGTGAAACGCTAAAAAATTCACGTGGTGAAGAGTATGCTCCTCTACTACGTGGTCTAGACAACAACAAAGACCAAACCTATTTCCTACATGCAGTGCATGGTCGTGAAATTAACAAGACTTTATTCCCTGTGGGTGAAATTGAAAAACCTCAAGTGCGTAAAATCGCTGAAGAACTTGGTTTAGCCACTGCGAAGAAAAAAGACTCTACTGGCATCTGCTTTATTGGTGAACGTCGATTTAATGACTTCTTAAAGCAATATTTACCTGCTCAACCCGGAAAAATCGTCTTAGAAACAGGTAAAGAGGTTGGTGAACATCACGGCTTAATGTACTATACGCTCGGCCAACGTGGTGGCATCGGTCTTGGTGGTCTAAAAGGTGCTGAAGAAGGCGCTTGGTTTGTACTGCATAAAGATATCGAAGGTAACCGCCTAGTCGTTGGTCAAGGTCATGAACATCCACTCATGCAAAGCACCATTTTATGGTCTGAAGCGATTGATTGGGTGGCTGGTGAACAAGAGATTCCTGAATCAGGTTTCCGCTGCACAGCGAAAACTCGTTATCGTCAGCCTGACCAAGACTGTACATTATTTAAAGACTCTACAGCGCCAAATGGTGTGCGTGTCGAATTCGATGAGCCACAACGTGCTGTTACACCGGGTCAAAGTGTGGTGTTCTACACCGGTGAAGTTTGTTTAGGTGGCGGTGTGATTCATCATACCAATGCGCCTAAACCGGATTTTATTGTATAAGGATTGTTTCGGATGACAGAGTTACCGTTTCAACAGCCTCAGACTCTGAATACTCGCCAAAATCGTGCATTGGCGTTAGCTGCTGTATTTCAAGCAACACAGTTGACCCACATGACTGCATTGACTGGGCAACAGAGTATCGGGGAAAGCGGTAACTTTTATTTTGAACATCTCATTAAAGCCAGTTTAAATATCCGTCCCAAGTCGAATCAGTCTAGTCAGACGCTCGATTTTTTTAGTAGTTTGGCGGATATTTCACTGGGTTTAAAGACCTTAGAAAGTAGCATTACTCAACCCTTCAATACATCTCCCAAATCTAGACTGCCTAAACTTGCTAATACCAAGCTACCCATGACGTATGCGATGGCGTTATTACAGTTAGAAAAGAAAGTCTACAGCAATCCCAAATTTGTCGAAACCATTGAACAATCCCAACAAAAAATCCTAAGACAGCTTTCCTTTTTCGATAATAATTATTTACATCCAAGTATCATTGCCAATTTAGCGCAAACCTATATTGAAACTGCTGGCCAAATTAATCCACGTATTATGGTTCGTGGTAATGCCGAAGCATTTAAAGACACCTCTCATACCAATCGCATTCGCGCCACCTTATTTACCGGCTTACAAATGGCACATTTATGGCGTCAGCTCGGTGGTAGCTCATGGGGTATGATTTTAAGTAAGCGTAAGCTGCTCCAAGATATTCAAGATCTTGCCCGTTTACAGTATCAGGTGGTTTAACTGATGCAGTACGGGCTTTTTGTTTTACGTTTAATTCCAAAATTTAAGGAATCGCTATGAACGCTTTAACCGCACTTTCTCCATTAGATGGACGTTACGCAAGCAAATGTGATGCTCTACGTCCCTTCCTCTCTGAGTTTGGTTTAATCCATGCTCGTGTGACTGTTGAAGTGCGTTGGTTACAAGCGCTTGCAAACCGTCCTGAAATCACTGAAGTTCCAGCATTCAGTGCTGAAACGAATGCTGCACTTGACGCAATCGTTGCAAATTTCTCTGAAGACAATGCAAACCGCATTAAAGAAATTGAACGTACAACAAACCATGACGTAAAAGCAGTTGAGTACTTCTTAAAAGAGCAAATCGCACATATCGATGAGCTTAAAAATGCAGGCGAATTTATTCACTTTGCATGTACATCAGAAGACATCAACAACTTGTCTCACGCTTTAATGCTTAAAAATGGCCGTGAAGTTTTAGTTGCAGCAATGCAGCAAATCATCGATTCAATCGTTGCTTTGGCTGAACAACACGCTGAACAACCAATGTTGTCTCGTACACACGGTCAAACTGCAAGCCCAACAACTTTGGGTAAAGAAATGGCGAACGTGGCTTACCGCCTTGCACGTCAAATCAAACAATTCAAACAAGTTGAATTACTTGGTAAAATCAATGGTGCAGTAGGTAACTACAACGCGCACTACTCTGCTTACCCTGAAATTAACTGGCCTGCTCATTCACAAGCATTTGTTGAATCTTTAGGCTTAAAATTTAACCCGTACACCACTCAAATCGAACCACATGACTACATGGCGGAACTTTTTGATGCGCTACGTCGTTTCAACACCATTTTGATCGACTTTAACCGTGACGTTTGGGGCTACATCTCACTTGGTTTCTTCAAACAACGTTTGAAAGAAGGTGAAGTTGGTTCTTCAACGATGCCGCATAAAGTAAACCCAATTGACTTCGAAAACTCTGAAGGTAACTTGGGTATTGCGAATGCGGTATTGGCTCACCTTGGTGAAAAACTTCCTGTATCTCGCTGGCAGCGTGACTTAACTGACTCTACTGTTCTTCGTAACATGGGCGTTGGTTTCGCACAAAGCTTGATCGCATTTGAAGCTTGCTCTAAAGGTATTGGCAAACTTGAATTGAATGCTCAACGTATTCTTGAAGACCTTGACCATGCTCAAGAAGTTCTTGCTGAACCAATTCAAACTGTTATGCGTCGTTATGCAGTTGAAAAACCATACGAAAAACTTAAAGCCCTCACTCGTGGTCAAGCAATGACTCGCGATATGATGGTTGATTTCGTAAATGGTAATGAGCTTGAAGCTGTTCCTGCTGCTGACCGTGCGCGTCTTGCAGAAATGACACCTGCAACATATACAGGTAATGCATCAACTCAAGCAGCAAACATTAAAGATCTTATTTCTAAAATCTAATTTTAGATAGATCAAAAAAACGAGGCTTCATGCCTCGTTTTTTATTTATAATACTTCTTCTCTCTTTGAGATAAGGAGCATGCTCCGCAAGGAGATAGAAAATTTAGACGTAATTTTATTCTGCAGGGCAATATTTTGCCCAATCATCTTTCATCCGTTGTAATTCACAGCCTGTTAAAACATCTGAATAATAAACATAATATGTGGCATCGGGATATTGAATCTCATGGCGAAACATCATGCCGCGCAAAGACACAGAGAGCTCTTCTGGAAAATCATCTGTTAAATTAAGTTCTTCAAACTCATAGTTAAAATAACAATTTTGAGTCGCAATAAATGCCTCAACAACGGCCATAGTTACTTCCAAATACATAAACTTCGATATACATCTGAGTTTAATACAATCTTTTTGAAAATACTTATCCCTAGTAGCGAACTGATGACATTTGAAAAAATAATGCACAAATTCTAGCGCCGTCTAACTAACACTTTTCATCGCATTATGGCTATACTTGCCGCGAATTATAACCACTGCACACCGATAAAAATTTTGAGCTTTGCCTTTTCATGATTGATTTCAAATTAAAACTTAAGCACATCTTAGCTTTTGCGTTATTAACGCTTGCCATTGTGATCGCCAGTATCCAACCTTTAGAAATGGAAGCGTATATCCTCCATCAAATCGGCACAGCGTTTATGCTGATCGTTTTGCTCGTTTTCCTCTATAAAATAGGGCTAACTTTCACAACAGTTTGTCTGTATCTTGGCTTTTTACTGATTCATGTCATTGGTGCCCATTATTTATATTCTTATGTGCCTTATTCTGAATGGACACAAGCTCTCCTCGGTTTCAACCTTGACCAAAGCATGGGATGGACTCGGAATATGTATGATCGGCTTGTACATCTTGCCTATGGTTTGCTGCTCTACCCGTTCTTTTATCGCATATTTCAAATCTGGCTACCGCAGTTAAAAGCCGGAACACTCTTTTTATTGGTCGTACAATTCGTCATGGCGACCAGTTTATTTTATGAATGGATCGAATGGCTGATTGCCATTGGCTTATCACCAGAGGACGCTGAAAATTACAATGGGCAACAAGGTGATATTTGGGATGCGCATAAAGATATGCTGCTTGCAACATTTGGTGCGATGATCACTGGCGGCCTTTTATATTTCAATCTGAAAAAATCTTAAATAAAAAAGCACTCATCCGAGTGCTTTTTTATCGCTATATTCATGAATGGATGTATTAATAATTAATAGAGTGGTAGCACATTTAAGGATTGATCTAACGGATCTAATGTGCCCCATGCTGTTTGGAACGCTGCATTCGAAACTGCTGTCCCACCCGATACAGGATTGATAGACGGATATAAATAAGATGAATCATCTGATATTTCATCAAGAGCATTGTTTGGCTCTTGATTGCTCAATAAGCCGTTCAAATCGATTTGATCATCAGAAATAAAAGAGCTTGTTTCATTTAAGCCAAAGCTCGAAACACTGTGCTGCGCAAGTACATCAAACACAGTATTATCATCTGTTAACAGTGATGCCTGATCATGTAATTCAACCGAAGCCTGTTCTTCTGACATCAAGAATAAACTCGCTTTGGCAACTGTCATCGCTTCAACGGTAAAATCAAATGCAGAGCTTTTGGCACTGGTATTTCCAGCCGCATCCGTTTGGGTAAAACTATAGCTATACTTACCTGCCGCTAAGTCAGATTCTGGTGTATACAACCATTTTCCACTGGTATCTGCTTTGACCGTTGCCACTGCGACGCCATTTTTATAAATGGTGATCGTGGCATTTACCTCACCTTTGCCTTCAAAACTTGGGGTTGAATCTTGAGTGCTCTCCCCCTGTTTAATGGTGAGCTTTGTTGTCTCGCGATCATCATACACAGTCGTCAATGTCGGCGCGGATGGCGCAATGGTGTCCTTTGTACCAATCACTTGCGTGCTCTTTGAGCTATTGCCAGCGGCATCTGTCGCAGTCACTTGGACAACATTATTATCTGTTACTGCGCTGCTTAATTTCACCGTATAGCGACCATCGTCACCTACAGTTGCGGTACCAAGCGTATTTCCTGCACTGTTTTTAATGGTAATTTTGGCACCAATTTCAGCGCTTCCCGACACCTCTGTACCATCAGTATTGATTATTGCTGTTGGTGCAACGGGTGCCGTATTATCCGTTCCAGCAGTGACATTTAAAGGTAACGATTGATTCCCTGCTGCATCAACCACAATAATAGTTGTCTTATTACTATCCGACAGTGCTGGGGACAATGTCAGTTTAAATTGACCATTGGCATCTACCGTAGTGGTAGCAATGACTTGTAAATTTGCATCTAATATTTGAATGGTGCTATTGGCTTCGGCAGTACCAACCAGTTCAGTTCCGGCTTTATTCACTTCAATCTTAGGTTGATCAGGTCGAAGCGTATCTTTGCCCATCTCAACTGACTGCACTTCAGATTTGTTGCCGGCTTTATCTTCTACAATGACTTTAGCCGTCTCACCTGCTTGTAAAGTATTACTTAATGCAATGGAGAAATTGCCATCACTTGCCGCAGTCACAGGCCCACCTAAAAGCGTTGTGCCATCTGCAGCATAAACATAAACTTTTGCACCCGCTTCGGCAAAACCAGAGACAAACTTACCGCTTTCATCCACTTGTGCATTTGCCGCGTCCGGCGAAATTGTATCTTTATTACCCGTCAATATCGTCGATTGTGAACTATTTCCCGCCTTGTCTTTAGCGTACAAAATTACGCGATTGCCGTCTGTAATCGCGTCATCTAAAGTAATTTTATAGTTGCCATCGGCATCTACTTTAGATTGACCAATCGTATTGCCTTTCGCATCTACGATATAAACCGTTGCACCCACTTCCGCCTTACCGGACACGACTTTTCCGTCACTATCAAAACTTCCAGTTGGCGTACTTGGCGCTGTTTTGTCATTGCTAGAGGATTTATCATCTTCTTTGTCAAATGCCAGCAGATATACCGCTTCTGCACCTAAGATCGCCAATCCCGCCTTAAGTAGCGATGGTGAACCATCATCCTCACTTGCAACTTCTGTAGCTTGAGCTGGTGTTGCCGCCTGATTTAATTGAGTCGATGCAGCTAAAGGTTGCATAAATTCATTCACAGAACGATAGCTAATTGTTTTGCCATCGACATCCATTTCAACCAATTCAAATTGCTCTGGCCCACTATGCACGAGCAAAGAATTATCAGAGCCAAAGTCATCTGTATAAAAATCATCAATCACAATTTTTTGACCATTTTTCAGGGTAATCACACATTGATTACCTACCCTATGGATCGACTGAATATCGGCTGGCTTGAGTTCTAACTGAATAACGGACGGTTGAGATATTTGTATTTTTGTGGCCTGAGTTTCTTTTAAAATCGTTTGATCTTTCTTTGATATCACGACAATTTTTGTCATTTCGCCCTCAGTGTTATTATGTAATAAACATCTAATAAATAATTAGTTAAGTACCTTATCAAATTGGTGCTGAACAGACAAACCATTCTGGATGTAAATTCATCAGAATTATATTTATTTAATTTTTCACCTTAAATTCTACGCCAATAACAGCGGTTTCTATGGTTCTATCCATTTTAATATTTTAGATTCAGCCAAGTTTGGATAATCAAAATTATCAAAGTATTTATAAATGATTGCTGTTTATTAGCCGCGCTTGCTGCAATTTTCAAAGTAGCGTCATTTAGAATAAAAAAAGCTCACCGAAGTGAGCTTTAAAGACATCATAACAAAAACGATTTTAGAGTTTAGGATCACGCAACTGCACGAGACTCGAATTGGCTTTGCTCAATGACTCCATCACTTTAGACATGACTGCAGGAACCAAGGAATCCGCAATTTGTGCTGCTTGTAAGCCCAACTTCTCACCAAGTGTTGGCTTTTTGCGGGTTTCAATCATATATACATCATGTTGTGGCATGAGACTTAATAGATATTCATCTGACGTTTGCAGTTTATCGACTAGATTAAGATCAATGGCATCTTGCCCATACCAATGCTCACCTGTTGCAACTTTATCGACATTGAGCTGAGGACGGTATTTTTCAACAAAGTGTTTAAACAAGTTATGCGTTTGCTGCAACTCTTCTTCAAATTTGGCTTTACCTTCAGCCGTATTTTCACCAAACATAGTGACGGTACGTTTGAACTGACCTGCTGTATACAGTTCAAAATCGATATGTTTTTCTTTCAATAAACGGTTAAAGTTTGGCACTTGTGCAACCACGCCAATCGATCCCACAACTGCAAATGGAGCTGAAACTATTTCATTTGCAATGCAGGCCATCATATAGCCACCACTTGCAGCAACTTTGTCCACACAAATGGTTAAGTTAAATCCAGCATCACGTAAACGTACCAATTGTGCTGCAGCCAGACCATAGCCATGCACCATCCCGCCTGGGCTCTCTAAACGTAAAACCACGCGGTCGCGCCCAGCTTTTGCTGTCGCTAAGATTAGGGTAATTTCTTCACGTAGACTTGTTACCGCAGATGCAGCGGTATCACCATTAAAATCGATTACATAAATTTTTTGGTTATTCTTTTTACGTGCACGCGCTTCTTTTGATAATTGTTGGCTTAGTTGCAGCAGCTCAAGTTTAGATGCAGTGGTTTGCGCAATTTTTTTTCGTTGTTCATTAATACGTGCATTTAAGTGACTTACACGAATTTCCGCAGGTAACTTGGGATTATGAAATAGCATAAAATTGAAACTCATTTAATTCATATTTATGTTGTATAACATGTGGGTTGCATCACAAAAATTCAATCTATTTTTTGAAAATAATTCTCATTGAGCCAAATTGAGTATTTTATTTCTATCAGGACTTTTTGACCTAATTATTGACTTCATAAAAAAAGAGCCTTTAGGCTCTTTTTTAGACAGACTAGATTAGCCAAAACGCCCGGTAATATACGCTTCAGTCAATTGATGATCCGGTTGAGTAAAGACTTTTTCAGTGGAATTCACTTCAATCAAATCACCCAAATGGAAATATGCGGTACGGTCAGATACACGCGCTGCTTGTTGCATCGAATGCGTCACAATCGCAATAGTATATTGCGCGGATAGCTCGGTGATGAGTTCTTCCACTTTTGCTGTTGCAATCGGATCGAGTGCTGAACAAGGCTCATCCATCAAAATCACTTCAGGACTGACTGCAATAGTTCGCGCAATACATAAACGTTGCTGCTGACCACCTGAAAGTCCCGTACCCGGTTGGTTTAAACGATCTTTCACTTCATCCCAAAGACCTGCTTTACGTAGGCTATTTTCAACAATTTCTTCCATATCGTATTTGTCACGTGCCAATCCATGCAGTTTAGGACCATAAGCGACATTGTCAAAAATTGACTTTGGAAATGGGTTCGGCTTTTGGAAAACCATACCCACTTGGGCACGCAGTAACACTACATCTAGATTTGGATCATAGATGTCTTGATTATCCATGAGCACTTGTCCTGTCACACGACAAGAATCAATCGTGTCATTCATACGGTTGAGCGTACGCAGGAAAGTTGACTTACCACAACCAGACGGTCCAATAAAGGCGATCACTTCATTTTCATAAATGTTCAGATCAATGCCTTTGATCGCTTCAGATTCGCCATAGTACACATGCACATCATTGGTACTGATTTTCACATTGCTCGATTTCGCATCTTTTTTCGCGCTAGATTGCGTATCGAACTGTGACACAAACGCAGTATTGGTTTGTTTTTGGCTGCCCTGAGCAGAGGTAAATTGTGTTTGTTCTGGATTCACGGACTTATCCTGATATAAGGAATTCTTTTCAGTTGTAACGACGCTATTCATATAATGCCCTCAATTACCAGCGTACTTCAAATTTCTTACGTAACCAGATGGCTAAACTGTTTAAGCCGATCATGAGAGCAAGAAGTACAATGATTGCTGCTGCGGTACGTCCTTCAAAGAAGTTACGTAGCTCATTACCTTGCCAAAGGAAAATTTGTACAGGTAATGCAGTGGATTGATCTAAAGGAGTGGCTGGTACACTTGCTACAAAGGCACTCATACCAATCAATAATAATGGAGCAGTTTCTCCTAGGGCTTGCGCAACACCAATAATGGCACCAGTTAAGATACCTGGTAATGCCAGTGGCAAGACGTGGTGAAATACAGTTTGTAAACGTGATGCACCCAAACCTAAAGCGGCTTGGCGGATCGATGGAGGAACAGCTTTTAGTGAAGCACGTGTGGTAATAATGACCGTTGGCAAAGTCATCAAACTTAAGACTAAACCACCAACCACAGGAGCCGAAAGCGGCATATGCATCCAACCAATAAAGATCGCTGCACCAAGCAAACCAAAGACAATCGAAGGAACCGCTGCTAGATTGTTAATGTTGACTTCGACAACATCGGTAATCCAGTTTTTAGGTGCAAACTCTTCTAAGTAAATTGCAGATGCTACACCAATTGGAATCGAAATAATGATCACGATCAGCATCATAAATAACGACCCCATAAACGCCCCAGCTAAACCTGAAGTTGCAGGTGAGCTACGAGAGTCTGGATTCTTAAATATTTCAGTATTAAATGAGTTAGTAATAACACCATCAGCTTTAAGTTTATCTGCAAGTTGGCGTACTTCTGGGCTCAATTGTTGCTGCTCATCAGGCAAGCTGCGGTCAATATTACCAGCCAACCAGACATCGACATTAGCATCTGCAAGGATTTTAAAATCTTGTTTTTGACCAATCAATGACGGATCTGCCATTACCATGTCACGTAAGCGATAAGCTTCTGAACTTGTATATAAACTGTTGAGATCATCACGTTGTGAGGCAATTGCTGGATCTTTTGCTATGATGCCATTTACGATGAGCGCATCCCAATCCACCATGCCCATTTCAGTTTGCCAAGCAATGTAACGCTCTTGGAACTGTGCAGGTGATTCACCTTCTTTTTGAATTGGTTTCGCACCAACTTTGACAATGTTTGGATCAAAAAATACAGGTACCGTCATTGAGCTTTGCCAAAATGCTGGTAAGCCTTTGGCTAAAATACTGCCAAACAATAGCACGACGAAAAATAAACCAGTCACTACTGCACTAAAGCCCAAGACACGGAAGGTCTTTTCTTTACGATGTCTTTTCGCCAAAGAGTTTTCAATGATTTTCTTACGTTTTTCACGAAGCTCAGCGGCTGCATGTGAATCAAATTTTTGATCCATGTTTGATGTATTCGTCGTACTCATTCGTATTGCTCACGGTATTTACGCACAATGTACAGTGCAACAATATTCAGCCCTAAGGTAATCACAAACAGTGTTAAACCGAGTGCAAAAGCAACCAATGCTTGAGGACTCGCAAAGTCTGTATCACCTGTTAATTGGTTTACGATGGTAATGGTGACTGTAGACACTGCTTCGAGCGGATTAATGTGTAGTAAAGGACTGTTCCCTGCTGCAAGTACCACAATCATGGTTTCACCAATTGCACGAGATGCTGCCAATAAGAATGCACCGATAATGCCCGGCAAAGCTGCAGGTATCACTACTTGGCGAATAGTTTCTGATTTTGTTGCACCCAAACCGAGTGAACCGTCACGAAGCGCGCGAGGAACTTGAGTAATGATGTCATCAGATAATGATGAAACGAATGGGATAATCATAATCCCCATCACAAAGCCTGCTGTTAGAGCACTGGTTGCATTAATATCGAGTCCAATATATGCGCCAAGCTGTTTTGCAAAGGGTCCAATAATCATTAAGGCAAATACACCGTAAACGATGGTTGGAATACCTGCGAGAACTTCTATGGCAGGTTTTGCCCAAGCACGGAAACTTGGCTTTGCATATTCAGCCAAATAAATTGCAATCATCAGACCAACTGGAACAGCAACCAGTAGTGCAATACCACTAACCATGAGTGTGCCCCAAAGGAGTGGCAGCAAACCATAACTACCTTCGGCATTCCCTGATGTACTAAAACCTGGGTTCCATTCAGTGCCTAAGAAGAAATCTAGTGGACTGACAAAACTAAAGAAACGCATGGCTTCACTAAACATCGACATCACAATGCCAACTGTTGTCAGAATGGCGACACCGGAACATAATGCCAATGCGATATTAATGACTTTTTCGACTTGGTTACGTGCACGATATTTTTCTGCGATGCGGCGTTTAGCCATGACTAAACCAATCAATGCCGCACAAATCACAACGGCCAATTTTGCATATGAGCCGATGCTTTCAATTTTCTTTAACTGTTCTGCTGCTGCAAGTTCATATGCAGCTGGCGTATCACTTACTCCAAAACCAGAAGCAATCGCTTGAACGCGGTCAACCATTACGCTCGTGCTTGCAGGATCTAAACTTAAACGAATATTTTCAGGAACATTATTTAAAATAACATGTTGAAAAATACTCGGTTCAACCAAGTTCCAAACAATCAAGATTAAAAAAGCGGGAATCCCACACCATAAAGCGACCAAAACACCATAATAGCCCGGTCGAGAATGCAGCATTGCTGAGTTATTCCCTTTACCTGCAAGTTTACGACTCTTGGTTAAGCCAACTTGATAGGCAATGGCAATAATCGCCAGTAACACACCAATGAGGAGCAGATTCATGTAATCTCCACTGTTTCTTCAATGACACATTTTGAAAAAACTGTTTCTTTGCAAAAAAACCAATGGCAGGTCGACCCTGCCATTGGCTAATTCCATACTTTTATTTAACAGCCTTACCCGCTTTGAAGTTTGCAAGTACCGCAGCACGTTCTTTGTCAGACATTGAAATCAGACCTGCTTTTTCAAGCTTAGAACCTTTACCAGATACTTTTTTGCTTACAAAGAATTCTGTAAATTCTTTCAAGCCTTTGATTGATTTAAGATGCTCACCTTTCACATAGAAGAACAATGGACGTGATACAGGGTAAGAACCATTCAGAATTGTTTTCTCAGATGGCGCAACATTGTTTACTGTCGCTACACGTAATTTGTCACGGTTTTGATCATAGAAACCTAAACCGAATACACCTACAGCGTTAGGTGAAGTTTTTAAGCGTGCCAATGTCTCTGTATAGTCACCAGCAATTTCAATTACACGGCCATCTTTACGGAATGTAGAACATGCCTTTTTCTTTGCATCTTTATCTAGCTTCGCAAATGCTTGGTAAGTTTCACAACCAGCATCTACCATTTTCTCTTGGAATACTTCACGAGTACCGTGATTTGATGCAGGAATAACTAAAGTGATTGCTTCGTTTGGTAAAGTTGGGTCGATTTGATTCCAACGTGTGTATGGGTTTGGAACCAATTTACCTTTTGAAGGTAATTCAGCAGCAAGTGCAGCAAATACGTGCTGTGGGCGAAGTTTGAATGCGGCTTTTTTAGCGTTTGATGCAAACACGATACCGTCATAACCTACTTTAATCTCAAGAACTTGGTTTACACCTGCTTTTTTACAAGCAGCAAGCTCAGTGTCTTTAATTTTACGAGATGCATTAGCAATATCGATAGTGTTATCACCAACGCCATTACAGAATTGTTTCAAACCACCAGAAGTACCACCAGAACCTACAACAGGTGCTTTAAATTGTGGGAATGTATTACCAAACTCTTCTGCAACAATACTTGCGTAAGGCAAAACTGTAGAAGAACCAGCAATTTGGATCGTGTCACGAGCTGCATTTGCAGTTGTTGCAACAGCTGCCCCTGAAAGTGCCAACGCAATTGCGATATGATTGAAGCGCATTCTCATCTCTCTTTATTGATGCATTTATTGGAGTACGCCACTTTCTAATAAAGTCTTGTACTTTTTCGATATACGCATTTTGATTTTAGAGTATGACAGTTAGGTTACATCTTTATGACGCTTTTATGATAATTGATGATTGCACATTGATTTAAATATAATTCTTTATTTTTCAATACGTAATGAAATTTATCAAAGTATTGGTCTTATATATTTCTACTTTGATATTCGTAAGAATTCATATCACTGTCATATTTTGTCTTATTTTCTTTTTTCAAATTCTCCTCTTTTTCTGAATGATACACATTTGCATGTTCGATTTTTTATTCTATGTTATTCCAATAATTGAAATTTCATTACATTTTTAGTTAGCTCAATATGCAACTTTACATAAAAACAGAGCCTAAAATAACCAGTAAAGCCATTGCGACATTTAATCCAGACTTGCCTGTGCATATGACTTTTGAAGAACATGACTGGCACTTACTTACGAAATATTGGTATCCGATTGCACTCACTCGAGACATTACAGAATAGCCTTATGGCACCATGCTTTTAGATATGCCGCTCGTCATTTATAAAATGGGAGATGAACTGATTGTAGCTAAAGATGCCTGCCCACACCGCTGCGTACCCCTAAGTTTAGGCAAGAATGATGGTCAAGGCGTGGTCTGCCGATATCATGGCTTACGCTTTGATGAACATGGTCATTGCAACCGTATTCCTGCATATCCAGAACAGAAAATTTCACCGCGCTTTAATTTACGCACCTATGCAGCGGTAGAGCGCTATGGTTTGATCTAGTGCAATCTGACGGCTGATTCTGAAGCTGAACCCAATATACCTAGCATGCCCAATTGGGAAGATGCAGATTTTCAACAATTGGTTTGTCCAACGGTAGATTTTCAATGTTTTGCAGGCCGGCAGCTTGAAGGTTTTATTGATGTTGCGCATTTTGCATGGGTACATCCCGATACGTTTGGCGACCCTGCAAATGTAGAAGTACCTGACTACACGACCATCGAAACAGAAACTGGCTTTAATGCAGACTATTGGAGCAGTGTTGGGCGCTATCAAATTGGTTTAGAACAGCGCGGACAAAAGGGTTTCCAATGGCTGCGCCATTTTGAAATTCATCTGCCGTTTACTGCAACGCTGACGATTCATTTTCCAAATAACAGCAAGCAAGTGATTATGAATACGGCTTCACCGATGACTGCTCGTTCTACCCGTCTATTTGCTCCCATTTGCCGCAATTATGACAAAGACTTACCTGTCGAAGATGCTTATGACTTTAACCTGAAAATATTTGAGGAAGACCGCCTTGTATCTGAATCGCAAAAGCCTGAATATTTACCCTTAGATTTAAGCATCGAAGCGCATTTTCCAGCGGACCGTAGTTCGAGTATGTACCGCAAACTGCTGCGTAAGAAAGGTTTTAGTCCATTATTTGCGGCATAACATTAATATCGTATTGCATTCACCTCACCCTAACCCTCTCCTACAAGGAGAGGGAAACTCCTTTACAAGCCTTATATTGGTTATAAATATTGTGGTATCTTATTCATCAAATGATAAACATCAATGAATATCGCGACTGGCGACAGGGATGTCACTATAAGGTAATGGTCACATGGATGTAACTTTTCCCTGAGAAAGATTTTAGATACTTTGATCCCTCAAAGTAACAATCTGCCTACGCAGTAAACTATCATCACTCAATGAAAAATTGTGGTGATGTAATAAATTAAGCACCTTTTCATTTTTTTTAAAAAAAGGAGCTCTTACGAGCCCCTTCTTCTACAATTACAAAATGACAATTAGTCAATTGCAGGTGTATATGTACCATCAGCGATTGGGCCTTTGATACGATCCGCTTCCGCAAGCACAAGAGCAAGCAAATTCTTCACGTTGTCTAAAGTCGCTACTGGGCTTAAAGTCGTCATTTTCAATGATTGAACTTGACCTACTTTAGTTACACCAATATTCGCTTCACCACGAGCAAACAATTCGTCTGCAACGTTTTGGTTCAATGTATCTAACAATTCAGCTGGGTAACCTGCTGGTACTACACGGAACAATACCGATGCAAATTGAGGATCAACCAGCATTTCTAGACCGTCAGTGGCAGTAATATAGTCTGCAACATCACGTGTTAGACCTACACCATGATCAATCATGGAACCGTAAAGCTCTTCACCTAACGCTTCAACCGTCATCCACAATTTCAACGCGTCAAAACGGCGAGTTGTTTGTAGTGACTTAGATACTAAGTTAGGAACGCCATGCTCTTCATCATAAGCAGAGTTTAAATACTCAGCTTCATAATGCATGAAACGATAGTTCGCTTCATCTTTCAGCAAGAACGCACCACATGAAATCGTTTGGAAGTAATGCTTATGGAAATCAAGCGTTACCGAGTCAGACAGTTCAATACCGTCTAACATTGAACGATAGTCATTTGAAAGAATCAGTGCACCGCCCCAAGCCGCATCGATGTGCATCCACGCGCCATATTTGTTGGTGATTTCACGAATTTCTTTCAATGGGTCAATTGCACCTGCATCGGTTGTACCCGCAGTTGCAACTACACATGCCACGATTTTGCCTTCAGCTTGAAGGTGAGCCATGGTTTTCTCAAGCGCGTCCATATCCATGCGTGCGTTAGCATCTACAGGAACAGTCACGACAGATTGGAAGCCCATGCCCATCATCGCCATGTTCTTTTGCACAGAGAAGTGCGCATTTTCAGAACAGATCACTTTGACGTTACGCATAGCATCAGATGGTACGCCATCACGCTGAACAGACCACGGATTGCCGTTTTCGTCTTTCCAGTTTTTCGCGATGCACGCATCACGTGCAAGTAAAACGCCCATTAAGTTAGACTGCGTACCGCCAGAGGTGAATACACCTGCTTGACCTGCACCGTAGCCCACTTTTTGGCGAAGCCAATCAATCAATTGAACTTCCATCAATGAACCTGCAGGGCTTTGATCCCATGAGTCCATTGATTGGTTTGTTGCGTTAATTAACACTTCCGCAATTTGGCTAGTGACCATTGTTGGACAGTGTAAATGCGCGAGTGAATGCGGATGATGCACCTTTAAGCTTTTATTTAAGAAAAGCTCAACCATACGGTCTAGTGATTTTTGTACACCCATACCTTCTTTAGAAGGATTGAATGCAATTGCACTACGAAGCTCTTTAATGCTACCGCCTGTGTACATTTTGTCATTTTGCAACCATGCAGATACAGCTTTTACAGCTGAATCCATTGCCGACTGATAGTCAGCAATAGATTGTGCATCATTGCAGAATAACGCTTTACGATGTTCTGCAAAATCTACCATGTCTTACGCGCCTCGAGTTGCAACAAGTGCTTCAGCAAGTGCTTTCTTGAAGCGAACGATCACTTCTTCACATTCAGCTTGATTGATGATCAATGGGCAAAGTAAACGAATGACTGTACCGTTACGACCACCTTTTTCTAACAACAATTTATTGTTGAAACATGCTGCTTGAATTGCTGCTGCCAATTGAGAATCACCTGGTAAAGAACCCATGTGATCTGCTTTTTGACGTTCATCAACAATTTCAACACCAATCATCAAACCACGGCCACGTACGTTACCGATACATGGGAATTCTACCGCTAATTTTTTAATTTCAGCTTGTAAGAAGTCGCCACGCTCTTGCGCGTTTTGAGCCAAGTTTTGCTCTTTGATGGTTTTGATTGTTGCAAGACCCGTACCCATAGCCAATTGGTTACCACGGAAAGTACCCGTATGACCTGCAGGCTGCCAAGCATCAAACTTACGTTTAATACCAAGTACTGCAAGTGGTAAGCTACCACCAACCGCTTTAGACATTACAACAACATCAGGTTCGATACCCGCATGTTCAAAGGCAAACATTTTACCTGAACGTGCAAAGCCCGCTTGAACTTCGTCAAGAATTAACACAATATTGTGCTTTTCAGTCACTTCACGGATTTTTTTCAACCACTTCACAGGTGCAGTTACCACACCGCCTTCACCTTGGATCGCTTCCAAAATGACAGCTGCTGGCTTAGTTACACCGCTTTCTACGTCTTCAATGAAGTTTTCGAAATAATACGTTAATGCGTCTACACCCGCTTCACCACCAATGCCTAATGGGCAACGGTATTCATGCGGATACGGCATAAATTGAACACCTGGCATCAAGCCATTCACAGCATTCTTCGCAGACAAGTTACCTGTCATTGCTAAAGAACCGTGCGTCATACCGTGATAGCCACCAGAGAAGCTAATCACTGAGCTACGACCAGTGTATGTTTTTGCTAACTTAATTGCTGCTTCTGTACCATCTGCACCAGACGGACCACAGAACTGTAGGCAATACTCTTCCTTACCACCTGGTAATTGCTCAAGTAAAGCTTCAGTGAAAGCATCTTTTAAAGGTGTTGTTAAATCCAAAGTATGCAATGGCAAGCCGCTTGCAAGTGTGTCTTGGATACTTTGAATGACCGCAGGGTGATTATGGCCTAGTGCCAATGTACCTGCCCCAGCTAAACAATCAAGGTACTCTGTACCTTCAACATCGGTAACCCAACAGCCCAAAGCTTTTGCTATCGCAAGTGGAAGTTTACGTGGATAGCTACGAACATTCGATTCCATTTGACTTTGGCGAGTTAAATAGTATTCGTTAGTAGAATTAGGGGCAGGATTTACTGAAGAAACGCTCATATCGAATTACCATCTCTGATATGGGTTAAAAGAAATAAGTCGGGTGACTTGCGGTCCTTTGACTCGGTGCTTTATGAGTTCCAGTTAGTTTTAAGAGCTCTCTATATAATGGCTAACTAGAGGGCGGATGATACAGAATTTTTCAGGAAAATAAATAACTTTTATGACCAAATCATAGCATCAAGCACTGAAAAAACAGATCAATCCGATTGATAGCCTGAATTATCATCTTACAGTGTGACATAACAAAGAAAACCTTTTTATTTTATGCTTTTTTACAACTTATGAATGATTATTGTAATCTTCAATTAATTAAACAACTAAGCACTGATTATTTAAATAAATATTCATCAAGCACTACATTTATTTTTCTTGAAAGATTTACAATCCCACCACAGATTTTCCTTTAATCCATCACAATCCCCTTTTAAGATAAGAGCATAAGCTAAATTAGTCATTCTGAAAGAAGAATAGGTCATAACAATGCGTAAAATTATCTTATCCACTGTTTTATTAGCATCCGGTCTAGGTTTGGCAGCAGCAACTCAAGCAGCTGACCCACTCAATTACAACATCGTGAATATTCAGGCGGATGCTACTCGCCAAGTGTCGAACGACCAAATGTATGCCGTTTTATATATTGAAAAATCAAATAAACAGCCGGCTGAACTTGCTACCCAAATCAACCAATTGATGACCCAAGCGGTGAACACCGCCCGTAAATACCCATCGGTAAAAATTGAAACAGGTTCACAAACTACTTATCCTATCTATGACAATGACAGCCGTAAACTTAAAGAATGGCGTGGTCGTGCCGAATTACGTTTAGAAAGTACAGACTTTAAAGCAGCTAGCCAATTGGTGAGCGAGTTACAACAAAATTTCCAAACTCAATCCATCAGCTTTAGTGTGTCAGATGCACAGCGTAAAAAAGTTGAAAATGAACTGATGGTTGAAGCATCCAAAAACTTTCAACAACGTGCCCAAGCGCTCGCTCAGGCATGGAATAAATCAGGCTACAACTTAGTTAATATTAATTTAAATACCAGCAATTATGGTGGTCAGCCAGTTCCGCGTATGGCGATGATGAAAGCTGCAAGTGCCGATGCTATTCCTGAACAAGAAATGGCAGGTGGTGAATCTAAAATCACGGTCAGTGCAAATGGCTCTATCCAGTTCAAATAATTAAATTCATTTTAAAAAACCGTGCTTTAGCGCGGTTTTTTTGACTATAAATTACACCTATTCTTTATTTAAATTAAAAAGTCTATTAGCTTAATCATATTCATAGTTTTAAATGATAATCATCCTTATTTAAATTTATCACACTCAAGATTATGATACGCCCACTCTCTCCATTGCTCACACTTTTATGTATAGTTCAAGCAAAAAATCTTCAAAGCTTCAAAACTTCCCTTTATTACCGCTGAGTATTGCCGTAGGTATAAGCATGGTTGCCACTATGGCTTCTGCTGCTGAAAATACAGATACCGCGCAAGCTAATGTTTTACCGACCATCACCATTGAAACTCAAGGTAACTGGCTGGAAAACGCCAATGAAAAAAAGTGCAAAAGCATGCCGGTGCGCGGACCATTATTGACCGTAAACGCTTAAACGAAAGCGCAGCAACATCTCTTAAAGATGCGTTACGCCAAGTTCCCGGCGTTCAGGTTCAAGAAAATAATGGTACTGGCGGTAGCGATGTTTCATTAAATATTGGCGTTCGAGGATTAACCTCTCGCCTCTCTCCACGTTCAACCGTGTTGATCGATGGCATCCCAATATCATTTGCACCGTATGGCCAACCACAGCTTTCGATGGCGCCTGTCTCTTTAGGAAATATAGAATCTGTTGATGTAGTCCGTGGTGCAGGTTCTGTCCGTTTTGGGCCACAAAATGTCGGTGGTATTATCAATTTTGCCACACGTAGCATTCCTGAATTATTTAAAGGAACTGTAGCTTTAAACTCTGAATATGCAACAGGTACAGATCAGGTAAAATTAAGTCCTAGTCTGTTCGTTGGTGGAACATTAGATAATGGTTTAGGCTTAGCCCTGCTTTATTCAGGTACTAAAGGCAATGGTTATCGTGAAGCGAACAATAAAAATGACATTGATGATGTCATGTTAAAAACCGCTTATGACATAACAGATCAGGATAAAATTGCATTAAATTTCCATCACTACGATGGTACAGGTAAAATGCCTGAAGGTTTAAGCACTGCTGAATTCGAAGCAAATCCATATCAAACGTCGCATTATCGTGATTTTTTCACTGGCCGTCGTTCAGACGTATCGCTGCGTTATACACATAAAGATGACACGAACAACTTTGAACTTTTAAGTTATTACATCGATTCATTCCGTACCAGCAATCTTGAATCCACCTTAACCAATGGCAATCATCGCTTAGATACTTCACCGCGTGATTATAAAGTCTTTGCCATTGAGCCACGTTATTCTCGTAGCTATAGCTTAGGTAGCACGCTGAATGAAGTGACTGTAGGCTACCGTTATATGGATGAAGAAAGCACCGAGTTCGCAGGCCGTACTGAATACGCTGCAGATGCTGAACCCGGTCAGTTTATAGCACGTACCCGCAGTGCGGGTGGCACCAAAGCACACGCAGCTTATATCGATAACCGTATAGAATTGGGTAAATGGAATATTACACCCGGCGTTCGTTTTGAATCGATTGATACGCAAAACAGTTTTAGTGCCTATAAAAATGGCGTATTACAAAATACTGTTCATCCCTCGATCCAATCAGACGAATTTTTACCAAGTTTAGCTGTCCTATATAAAGCAACAGACCATTGGAATTTCTTTGCCAATGCCGGTGTATCTTTTGGTCCACAGCAATATAACCAATTAGCAACAACACAAGGTACTACAGCAGTCACAACCCTAGATGGCTTACATCCTGAAAAGTCTAATAACTATGAAATTGGTACCAAATATTTAGGCAATGGTTTGAGTGCTGAATTGACTGCGTTTTATCTTGATTTTGACAAAGAACTGATTTTAGAACGTGATGCTGCAAACAATGGCATTTGGACTGACCTCGGTGCTACAAGTCATAAAGGGATTGAAACCGGTTTTAGTTATGACTTTGGACATTTAGCTGACACCCTCGAAGGCTTAAAAGCCTATGGTAATTACACCTATACCAAAGCAGTTGCTGAAGCAGGTAACTTTAAAGGTAAAGATTTGCCCTTCTATTCACAAAATGTCGCAAACTTTGGCTTAGGCTATAAATACGATGCTTGGTCAATCAATGCCGACATGTATGCTCAATCTAAACAACGTGCCCCAGGTAACCAAGATTCAGGGATCTACCAAACTGAAGAAACGGCAAATGGTAAACTGGGCGATATTCCAGGCTATTCAACTTTTGCTGTGCGTACCGGCTATGACTTTGGCGGTTCGCTGCAAGGGGTTAAAGTTGCCGCTGGCATCAAGAATGTATTTGATAAACAGTATTTCACCCGTTCATCAGATGCAACAGGTGGTAAATATATAGGGCAACCACGTACCTTCTTCTTACAAACTTCATTCGACTTTTAAACTGGTCTAAATATAAAGATCCCACCAAGTGTGGGATTTTTATTGAATAATATATATGGACATCCATATATTCATATGTAAGGATATATGAAAATCCATATATACAGATAAACATGGAACAGACTGAATTTTTCAAATTACTTGCAGATGAGACTCGTCTGAACATCATCATGCTGTTGGCTTGTAAAGGTGAACTCTGCGTCTGCGAACTCACTGAGTCCCTTGAATTGAGCCAACCTAAAATTTCGCGTCATTTGGCATTACTGCGTTCATCAGGTGTGCTGAGTGATCAACGTAAAGGTCAATGGGTCTATTACTCCATTCACCCTGCACTGCCTACTTGGTGTACACAAATACTCGATGTCATGCGTCACCAAGAACGATTTAAAGACCTCGATTTAAACTCCCCGAAAGGCACTACCACATTGTGTGAAACGCTATGAATTTTTTATTTCTATGTACTGGCAATAGCTGCCGCAGCATTTTATCCGAAGTACTTTTTAACCAGCGTGCCCCTGAAGGTTTCCGTGCTTATAGCGCAGGCAGTAAACCTTCAGGACAAGTCCACCCATTTACCTTAAAAACCCTACATAACCTCAATCTACCGACTGAGGGCTTGTCGAGTAAAACCATCACCGCATGTGAACAATACCAACCCGATGTGGTAATTACTGTCTGTGGTTCTGCAGCTCAAGAAGCTTGCCCAATTTACTTAGGCTCTGCCATCAAAGCACACTGGGGTTTAGAAGACCCTTCCCATTTAGAGCTTGCAGATGACGTAAAACTTGCAGCTTTTCTTGATACCGTGGCACATATTAACCGCCGTTTAGATGCTTTATTTGCACTCGATTTTAAGCAATTAAGTCGTGAAGAGCTTAACAAAGAAATCCAAAAAATTTCAGAGATTCAATAATGGCTGCTGCAAAACTGTCATTTCTAGACCGCAATCTAACGCTATGGATTTTTATCGCAATGGGGCTAGGCATTGCGATTGGCGTGTATATTCCAAGTGCTTCAAGGGCTTTAAATCAACTCAATATCGGTGATGTCAATATTGCGATTGCCATTGGTTTAATCCTGATGATGTATCCGCCTTTAGCTAAAGTGGATTACAAAGCCCTGCCTGAAGTGTTTAAAGATAAACGTACCTTATACCTTTCACTACTTCAAAACTGGTTAATCGCACCTTGCCTGATGTTTATTTTGGCTATCGTGTTTTTACAACACTACCCTGAATACATGACCGGTTTGATTCTGATTGGTTTAGCACGTTGTATTGCGATGGTTTTGGTTTGGAATGATTTAGCTTGTGGGGACAACCAATACGTTACGGCTTTAGTGGCATTTAACAGTATTTTCCAAATTGCATTTTTTAGTACCTACGCATGGTTCTTTTTGAGTTTTTTACCGCCTTATTTTGGTATAGAAGCGCAAGTGATCCAAGTCAGCTTTTGGACCATCACACATGCAGTATTGGTGTATTTAGGTATTCCCTTCCTACTCGGTTTCCTGACGCGTGCCATATTGGTAAAACAAAAAGGTCTGGATTGGTATAAAAATCAATTTATACCCAAAATCAGCCCCATCAGTTTAATCGCATTACTCTTTACTATTGTGGTGATGTTTAGCCTCAAAGGTGCAGATGTCGTGAGCCTTCCGATGGATGTACTGCGTATTGCCATTCCCCTCACAATCTACTTTGTGGTGATGTTTTTCATTAGCTTTTTGATGAGCAAATGGATGGGCAATAACTACGCCAAAACCACTGCCATATCCTTTACCGCAGCAGGTAATAATTTTGAACTTGCCCTCGCTGTTGCCATCGCGACCTTTGGCATTGCATCTCCGATTGCATTTACCACGATTATTGGCCCATTGGTTGAAGTGCCTGTGCTTATTGCATTAGTGAGTGTATCGCTATGGTTAAAACGCAAATGGTATAAAGAGAACTAAAATGAAGCTCCCCAATATTCAACTAGATCTACTTGAAACACCGCGTTTTGAACAAGTTCAAGCTAAAGCACTTGAACATCCGCCACGCATTCTGCTGCTATATGGCTCCAACCGTGAACGCTCATTTAGCCGCTTAACGGTATTGGAGGCGGGTCGAATCCTTGAACATTTTGGTGCAGAAGTCAAAATCTTTCATCCTAAAGGTCTTCCTCTGCCTGAAGATGCTGAAACATCCCATCCTAAAGTTCAGGAATTACATGAATTGCTTACATGGTCAGAAGGCATGGTTTGGTGTTCGCCAGAACGACATGGTGCGATGAGCTCTATATTGAAAGCACAAATTGATTGGATTCCTTTAGCGGCAGGTGCCATTCGTGCTACTCAAGGTAAAACGCTGGCGTTAATGCAAGTCAGTGGTGGTTCGCAATCTTTTAATGCTGTTAACCAAATGCGCATCCTTGGGCGTTGGATGCGGATGATCACGATTCCAAATCAATCTTCCGTTGCAAAAGCATTTTTAGAGTTTGATGAAAATGATCGCATGAAACCTTCCTGCTATTACATTCGCATTGTCGATGTGATGGAGGAATTATACAAATTTACCCTACTCACACGTGGTCAATCTGCCTACCTCACAGATCGCTATTCTGAACGAGTTGAAAGTGCGGAAGAACTCTCTAAACGAGTTAATCAAAAGAACCTTTAATGAAAAACTCCTGCATCTGTGCAGGAGTTTTGGTCTAAAATATCCATCCGTTTCAACTTAAACTAATAATTTATAAAATAATGTCATTGAATCTATTGTACCTGTATGGCTCAATGCAAATTGCGGAATGATCCCAGCTTTTATAAAGTTAAATTTTTCATATAGCTTTTCAGAGACATCGCCTGTACGCGTATCAAGTACAAGTAATTTCAAGTTCAATTGTTTTGCTTTATCTTCTGCAAGTGTTAATAGTTGGTGAGCAATGCCTTGCTGACGTTCCTTTGGATGCACCATAAGTTTTTCAATCTCAGCACGATGCAGTGCATTGGCTTTGGTGGCACGAACCAATTGTACTGTGCCCACAATTTCACCGCTTTGCAGCACCACCTACAAAAAGGTTTTATGCTTTTGAATATCCTTTGCCACAGCAGACCAATATTCATCATAGGGTAACTTAGATTTTTCAGCAAAAAAACTCAGTGATGCTTTATCTTGCACACATTGTGCCAATATTTCGCAAAGTTGAGCCTGCTCATCTTTTAGATCTTGAAAGTTTAAATATTAAATTTAGCTCATCTTCTTTTCCTCTTATTTCTATTTTTATCGTTATATTCAAATGGCATGCCATAAAAAATCCCGCTCGGAAGCAGGATTTTGATTTTCAATTTAGTAAATCGACATATGATTGCGATGGATCATTTCAAGTGATCGGGCTTCCCCTAAAACTTGATGAACTTTATCTGAGGCTAAACCTTTAACGATTTCTGCCGAGCGTGAACTGAAGTTTACACGGCCTACGGCAACACGATGACCTTGTGTATCAACACATTCCACCACATCACCACGTTCGAAATGCCCTTCAACCGCTTTCACACCGACAGGTAATAAACTGCGGTGATTATCACGTATTGCCTTTACAGCACCATCATCAATCACCAAACGTCCAGCTGTTTGTAAATGTGCAGCTAACCATTGTTGATGGGCTGTCACACGGTCATTATCGGTAATAAATAATGTACCGAGTAATTCACCTGCCATTACACGTGACAGCACATTATCACTATCACCGCTCGCAATGACTGTTGGACAACCGGACTTGGCTGCCAAACGTGCCGCACGAACTTTGGTCAACATACCACCACGACCGAATTTACCGCCGCCGCCAGCCATATCGAATAATGATTCATCCATTGCACGTACTGTATGGAACAGTTTTGCATCTGGATTGGAACGAGGGTCTGAGTCAAACATGCCTTCTTGGTCAGTTAGAATCACCAAAAGGTCTGCATGAACCTGTCCAGCCACCATCGCAGCCAAAGTATCGTTATCGCCAAAGCGGATTTCGTCAGTCGACACTGTGTCATTTTCATTGATCACAGGAATCACACGCCAATCAATCAAATGCTGCAAGGCATCACAAGAGTTTAAATAACGACGACGGTCAGCCAAATCGTCATGGGTTAATAAAACTTGAGCTGTACGAATAGAACGTTGTTCTAAAACGCTTGACCAAGTATGTATTAAACCCATTTGTCCAATGGCTGCGCAAGCCTGAAGACTGGGTAGATCTGTGGGTCGGCTGTCCAGATTCATTCGAACCATACCTTCAGCCACAGCACCGGAAGACACAAGAATGATCTCGTGCCCTGCATTGTGTAGTTCTGCAATTTGTCCCGCCCAATGCGAGATTGCATCCAGATCTAACCCTTTTCCGTTTGCTGTGAGTAGTGATGATCCGATTTTAACAACGATACGTTTACAACCCTTGAGCTGACGTTGCCCATCTACCACTTCTATCATCTTGTCCTCAGACTTGTTTGCTTTGACACTTATTCAGCAATTAACGTACGTAGTACGATTCTGCCTCATCATCACCGTCTTCAAATTCATCATCAAAGTCTTCACCTTGACCTGCCAGACGTTGTTGACGACGCATTTCACGATATGCTTCTTTCGCAGCAAGCGTTTGCTCACGTGTTTCAGCTTCAAGCTGATCACGGAACGCTTTAACTTCTGCTGCATATTCAGGATCTTCAGTTTCGCGTTCGCGCTGTTCTTCAATTTGATCCATCAGGTAGTACACAACGTCTTTAGTACCTTCAAACGTTAAACCTGAAGTTTTGAATACAGGGCCTTTCCACTGCAACTCTTCGAGAATGTGATCACACCATTCATCACGCGTTTCAGCCGCCAATTGGTCTACTTTATTGAGTACCAATACAACAGGTAATTTTGAAAGTGTTGGGGAGAATTTTTTCAACTCTTCCAAAATTGCTTTTGCATTGTACGCAGGGTCAGAACCATCAATCGGTTGAACATCTACGATGTGCAATAAAATACGTGTACGCGCCAAGTGTTTCAGGAATCGAATACCTAGACCTGCACCTTCTGCAGCCCCTTCGATTAGACCTGGAATATCCGCCATTACAAATGAACGGTGACTATCGGCATCAACCACACCTAGGTTTGGCACCATAGTGGTAAATGGATAATCTGCAACTTTTGGTTTTGCTGCTGAAACTGCACGGATAAAGGTTGATTTACCCGCATTTGGCATACCCAACAAACCAACGTCTGCGAGTACTTTTAATTCAAGACGAATTTCACGATATTCGCCTTTTGAGCCGTGTGTACATTTACGTGGAGAACGGTTGGTTGAAGATTTGAAGTGAGTATTACCCAAACCACCTTCACCACCTGCTGCCACTAACACACGCTGACCGTCAGCCACTAAGTCGCCGATGATATCGCCAGATTCTGTATCTACAATTGTTGTGCCCACTGGAACGAGCAATACGGTATCTTCACCGCCACGGCCTGAGCAGTTCGCTCCACGACCATTTTTAGCACGTTCTGCACGGAATTTACGTGTATAACGATAATCTACTAGGGTACTTGTGTCGTTGTCGGCTTGAACGTATACGTTACCGCCACGACCACCATCACCACCATCTGGACCACCAAATGGTACGAATTTTTCACGGCGAAAACTGGCTACGCCATTGCCACCGTCGCCAGCCTCTACGGTAATGACTGCTTCATCAACAAAGCGCATGTTTGCCAATCCTCTAAAAACTTTAAAACCGCTTATTCTGCCATATTTTAAAGAATTTCTCGAACAATATTATTCAGCAATACTATAAATTTCATTCATCTTGGTGCTGATGCAAATTTTTAGGAAAATCCGCACCTCGCTTGAAAATCTTTAGCTCATCATCAAAATACCTTTAATAAATGGCAAACGAATTTCACTCCCCATTTCTGAAAGCTATTTACGTGCATTTTCCTTGGCTTCAATAATTTCAGGCAAGGTTCGTTCAACCCAACCAATCAGATGCATTAACTTTTCTGCAGCCTGCGAGCCCATTAAAGTCAGTTGATATTCAACTTTGGGTGGCACGACTGGATAGACTGTCCTTAAGATAAAACCATCTTGCTCGAGCATTTTCAGCGTTTGAGCCAGCATCTTTTCGCTTACCCCTTCGATCCGCTGCTTAAGTTCACTAAAACGGTGTACCCCTTCAGTCAAACAACGTAAAACTAATACTGACCATTTATTGGTGAGATGTTCCAATATTTCTCGAGATGGACAATCTGTGGATAAAACTTGACCTAATAATTTACTTGTAGCGTATGTGTTCATTAAATCTTTCCTCAAAGTCACTAACTTACTTTTTGGTACGTACTTACATTTAGTAAGTTAACAGATTAAGATTTAACCATCAAGATTATTTATTCAACAATCAGAGGGTTTAAATATGAAAATCGCAATTACAGGTGCAACAGGTCAACTAGGCCAATTGGTCCTTCAATTTTTATTGAAAGAAACCGCGGCCGAAAACATCATCGCTTTAGTTCGCTCACCAGAAAAAGCAGCATCTCTACAAGCTCAAGGCATCGAACTTCGTCATTTTGACTATGATCAACCAGATACACTGGTTCCTGCACTACAAGGTGTCGATAAATTATTACTCATTTCCGCCAATGAAATTGGTCGTCGTACTCCACAACACAAAGCCGTAATTGATGCTGCAGTAGATGCGAAAGTTCCATATCTTGCTTATACCAGCCTGTTACGTGCAGATACGTCACCATTGGGTTTATCTCAAGAACATCGTGAAACAGAAAGTTTGATTCAAGCTAGTGGTTTAACCTATACCTTCTTACGAAATAACTGGTATGTCGAAAACTATCTTGCCGCTGTAGGGCATGTGGTTGAAACAGGTACCTTATTTGGTGCAGCAAAGGATGGAAAAATTAATGCAGCGACACGTGCTGACTATGCTGAAGCTGCTGCAAAAGTACTTACAAGCGCTGGTCATGAGAATAAAACCTATGAACTTGCAAGCTCAGACAGTTTCACATTGGCACAGCTTGCTGAAATCCTACAGCAAGTTTCAGGTCAAAATGTTCACTATCAAAATCTTACAGCAGAAGACTACACACAAGGCCTATTACAAGCTGGCTTACCTGCTGGTCTTGTAGATGTGATCGTCGATGCTGATATCAACAGCATTGACGGTGCAATGCAAAGTGATCGTAAGGACTTGGAACAGTTACTCGGTCACCCAACCACTTCTCTACGTAGTGCTGTTGAAGCTGCTTTAAAATAAGATCAAACCAACAAAAAAGCCCGAATTGATTCGGGCTTTTTTTTGAGTTAAATCTAACTTATGGATGTACATTTTTTATCGGCAAATCCATATTCATATCTAAATTTGCCTTGGTATTACGCTCTGCGTTGTACATCGTGGCATTAAAGGTTGCGATTTTTCGCATGGTCATCGGGTCATTCAGTTTTAGCTGTGGTGCAAACTGATGTACCACATGCAAATCAACTTTTTCATTAAACTCAAAATACACAGGGCCATTAAAATTAATTCGAATAGGAATGTTATAGGTTCTTTTCAAATGAAAAGGCACATCTAACTTGACAGGAATGTCCATTTTTAACGGAAATTTCGGCACGAGTTTATTTTTAATCACCAAATCTGTGGTCGCCTCAAGCGGCATCGTCTGGTTAATTTGAATATTGGTGGAATAATCAATATCCACTGAGATCGGAACCTCTACACTAAATTGCAAATCTGCCAGATATTTTCCCTTTAAGGGTAATTGCAGCTTCCGATCTAAAGCAATCTGCGTATCCAGAGTCCCAATAGACTGCGTTTGCAAATAATTACCAACGGAAATTTTGGTGGGTAGTGAATGCGACAATTGAATATCAGCATTTTTTGCACGTACTTGCATCGACGCATAAATATTTAAATACAACCAAAATAGTACCGCAACCAATAACGCAACTGCGATAAAACTCAAAATGATGCGCTTCGCCGATTGAAATATCCACATGGCTTACTCCTGAGCTTTCGCTTCAGTTTTGGCATGCTCTCTGTTGAGTCGCATTGTTTTTAGTGGAATTACTAATTCACCCTTTTTAATTTGAACCGGCAACGTATTTTGCACATCCACTGTCGCTTTTAATGCCGTCTTAATTGGAACATTTAAATTACCTTCAATAGGAATGTTGGTTTTTAAATTTGCATTTAGTGGAATATGTAGGTTTTCTTTCAGCACGGTTTTGACTGGCGCATCAAATTTTAAATGTACTTTTTGCTCCAAAGGCACATTCATATTTACTGGAATATCCAATTGTATCGGGATATCACCTTTGAGCGGCAAAGTCACATCCTGCCCCATGACTTTAACTTTCACTTTGGTATTCACAGGTAGGTTTTGATTCACTTTCAAAGTTTCACGCACTGGAATCGTGGTCTTAATCGGGACTTGATTATCAAAATACACCCGTGGCGTCAGCGTTTGAGTTAAGGGAATATTTAAATTTTCATGTATCGGAATTTCAGCATTCACCCTCCCTGTCACGTCCACATCCAAGGCATCATGAATTTTGACTTCGGCTTGTAACGGCTCTTGCAGGTCAATATTGACGTTCTGATTTTCTAGCGGGATATAAATATTAAAGTGCTTAAACACCCAAATGGCGATAAGTACACCACAGAGCGCAGCAAACACAATAAATGCCAATCCACTGAGCATGTGCTTTGCTTGCAAACTAAATTCCTTTTGCTTTTTATTTTTTACAGTCTCATTTTGAACACATTATACAAACCAGTTTGCAATTTTTTGTATTTAATTCTTTAATAATTTCATTAACTTAAAACTTGAATATTTTAGTCAGCTTTTCATTATAAATGACTCTCACTCATCTAACAGTGGCAGAAAAAACAAGAACTTTTGATGCTTTTGATCAATCCATTCGTCATCTATGCCTTAAGTTTTTACCCCTGCTCTTTAGATAAAAAAAGAGCCTCAAATGAGGCTCTTTTTTACAGCATGAACTAATTAAGCATTAGTTTCAGCAGGAACTTTTGGATAGCTTACGCCGCCCATTTGCTCAGCAATACGCAATACTTGGCAGCTATAACCCACTTCATTATCGTACCAAACATAAGCAGTTAAACGGTTACCAGAAGCGATTGTCGCTTGAGCGTCAAACACACCTGCAGTACGTGAACCGATAAAGTCAGACGATACAACTTCAGTTGAGTTTGTATAACCGATTTGACCTTGAAGGTTAGAGTTGATTGAAATTTGGCGAATGTATTCATTCACTTCTTCACGGTCAACATCTTGACCCAAAGTAAGGTTCAAAATTGCAAGAGATACGTTTGGAGTAGGTACACGTACTGAGTTACCAGTCAATTTACCTTGAAGAGCAGGAAGTGCTTTAGCAACAGCTTTAGCAGCACCTGTTTCAGTAATAACCATGTTCAATGTTGCAGCACGGCCACGACGGTCAGCTTTATGGTAGTTGTCGATTAAGTTCTGGTCATTCGTGAACGAGTGAACTGTTTCAACGTGACCATTGATCACTGTGTACTTGTCATTTAACACTTTAAGTGTTGGTGTGATCGCGTTTGTTGTACAGCTTGCAGCAGAGATGATTGTATCTTCATCAAGGATGTCTGCTTGGTTCACACCATATACAACGTTCTTCATATCACCTTTACCAGGTGCAGTTAGAATTACACGTGCAGCGCCAGCGCATTTAAGGTGCTGTGCAAGACCTTCAGAATCACGCCATTTACCTGTGTTATCGATTACAAGTGCATTGTTAATACCGTAAGCAGTGTAATCAACTTCAGATGGGTTAGACGCATAGATCACTTTGATGAAGTTACCGTTAGCAATGATTGCTTCGTTTTCTTCATCAACAGAAATCGTACCTGCGAATGGACCATGAATAGAGTCACGACGTAACAAAGACGCACGTTTTTCTAAGTCACCGTCAGATGATTTACGAACAACGATTGCTTTAAGGTTGAGACCACGACCTAGACCAGATTGGCTGATCATCAAACGTGCAAGGATACGACCAATACGACCGAAACCGTAAAGTACAACATCACGGTTTTCAACGTTAGTTGCATTGCCTTCAAGTGATTTCACAGCGTCAGCAACGAATGCGTCAACATCACCGCCTTTTTCTTTGAACTCAACAGCAAGTTTGCCAAGATCAATTTCAGCAGTACCGATGTTTTCGATTTTCGCCAAAGCTTCAAGAATTGGGAAAGTGTTCACAACTGAAAGTTCAACGTCAAGTACGCGAGTACGACGATGCGCTTTAAGAATTTGGATAACCGAACGGTTAATTAAAGAACGACCGTATACTGTAGCTACGATGTTTTTTTCACGATATAACTGACCCACTAGGGCAATCATACGTTCCGCGATTTCTTCACGGTTTTTCCAGCGACCTTGGTGCTCTGCATGTAGGGCAACGATAGTGTCTTTGCTCACAGATACGTCCTCTAATTAATTGTAAATCTAAGCATAAATTTCAAAACCCCACAATTGTAATGGAAAACTGAAAATTAATGAATCTAAAAGCAGATTTCGACAAGGTTATTTTGTTATATATTCACTATCAATTTTCAAAATAATCATGATTAGTATTATGATTTTATAGCCGAAAGTTGAAAAACCGGCTTTTTCGCAGATTTTTGTCACAAAATTTCAAATGTAGTTTTATCAACCAGATCTCTGCATATTTAGCTCAAAGATAAACGAATATTTATATTTTTCAAATTGTGGTGTTTTTTATTTTGCTCAATTTATAGTATTTTTACTGATGTTAAGCTCGTAATAATAATTTCACATTTTTAAATGATTTTTGAGACTATTCGACGGAGTCTTACATTTGAGGTTTGAATAAAGGGTTTAGCCTTCAGCTAGAGGTACTCTTACGAAACGTTGTTTCTCATTTGGCAAAATGAGAAGCGTGCTTCATAAGGAAACCATCTTGCGGAGCAATGCTCCTCACCGCAAAACTCGTTCACTACTGTCAATTTATTCAAAGTATTGCAAAAACATTTTTTATTAGAAATAACCTTGTCTTAGACAATTGAGGATAACATTACCGAGTATCGTTCTTTTATTTGGATCAAATTACGCCTCTAATGTTACTGCCTAACATTAGTTTTAAAGTCAGATCAATATTTAAAATTCTGTTAATTTTTCAGATTCTCAGCAAACTTTTCCAAATTAAAATCAAAGAAATTTACACTCAGCTCTAATATTTTCGGTAGTGCATTTAAACCATTCTCTCCAGTACTAATCGCAAAATATCTCTGATCACTAAAAGACTGCACCTTTAAGGCATTTTCACATGGCTCAAAATCGAGATTGACGAGCTGTGACGCATGTTCCTTTAGCAACATTAAAACCTGCATATAAGTTTGTCGCTTTTTTTGCTGCTGCGCTTTTAAAGCATCGGCTTCAAGGCTTTCATACTCCCCTGTTTTCGTCATGCGTTTGGAAAATCCAACATGCGCGCCATGGGCACCCGTATTTTCTACAATTACGTCTTTAGCAAAGATCTTCTGTTGATCCTCGTTCGGCTGCAAGAGCGCTTTCAACGCCGTATGAATTTGCTGTGACTGCTGATGATGTAACTCCCAATCATCTTCGTTTTGAACATGAAAAATGTGCGTACGCCGTTTCAACAAAAGCACCTGCCAAGCCTGTAGTTGAAGTCGCAGTCGCTTCAACTCCAAACTTGCCTCAAACTTAGGGCAACTACTCAAGACGTTTAGACTCGTGATGAGCTTCTGAGATATTTGCATGCTATGGAAAAATACAAAGTCATGCTGTATCTGCTCACTCAGTTGATATTGAACAGTCTGATGTAAGGGCTTCAATATCAATGTATTGAACTGCTGCTCAAAAGCAGGTAAAACCGTCGCTAATTGAGTAGCATCCTCTACATGCAGCATTAAAAGTAGATGCTTATCTACCCGTGTATGTAGTTGCTGCATTAAATTTTGTAGATCTAAATGTATAAAACCTGCAATGGATGCCAACTTTGAGACTCGAAATTTTAATTGTTCGATCTGCTGATTCTCTAAAGCAGTAGTTAAATCTATGGCCACCCCATCAAAAACGTCGTCTGCTAAGGCATCATTATGCTTTGTCGATAAAAACCGAGTTGCTGAATACTGCGTCGTCCAATCTAAATCAGGCGACAAAATATAAATAAACTCAGATGTTTGTACGATTTGTAGATATCGCGTTTTTTGTTCACGCTTTAAATAGTATTTAAAAATCGGATGTTGCCAAACCTCAGATGATTTCGGGATAGAAGCATCAAACACTTGCCCCAACACGTGTGACTTTAAGAAAATTTCGATCAAGAAAACTTTAACTTGCAGAGCGGTGAGTTGACGTGCATCACTCGGCGCAATCAAATCCATTTCACGAATGATTTGTGCGGCATTTAAAATGAAATGCTGATGTAATACATTTTTTTCATACTGTAATTCAAAATCTTCTTCTGCATCTATTTTATTGATATAGAGTAGGTTTTCTTCTAATTTTCGCGCAATTTGAATACTCTGGGTCAATATCCTAAGTTCTTCGAGCTGTATTGCCAAATACTGTGCATGCTCACGCATGACATCATATTTTAGTACTTTCATCAGCATGCCCAAATTCATCGGTATATCTCTTTGATACGACTGTGATGAAGACTCCCAACGAATACCTTTTTGCGATAACACCTGCTGTATCTGTGCTAAATTGGATTGATCAAGATCAGTGCATACTTCAGATACAATACTCCGCCAATGCTGATCCAACACAGGCTCTAGCTGTAAAAGTTTAGCGCTTTGATGAAATGGGACAACCACTGACTGCTTCCTGTATCTTGGTTCTTTAATCAATCTTTTATCGATTTCAGTTTATTTTTATCTAAAATAAATTTTTTTGTACACCATCATTCAATACTGTTCTTCCTAAACAATAAATTGAATCATGGCGTGTTTTAGTTTTCTAAGTTTAAGATTTTCTTAAAAAACAGCAAGTGTTAATTGTGAACTGATCAATTTACCGTACCAATATTTTCAGTCTAAGAATCGATTCGATCATTTAATGCTTTTACATTTTTAGCTAGCGCACGTTCATTTTGCTTTTGTTTAAACAGATGCAAGACGCCTTCTATCACCAATAACAAAACGGCACCCCAAATTGGAATATAGGTCAGCCATTCTTCTGCTTCTACTCGCTCTCCCAATGCGATCGATGCAAATGCTAACAACACAGGTTCTAAATAACTCAACAAACCAAAAATCACAAATGGCAAATAACGACTCGCCAACATATAGCTACCTAAGCCAAGCGCGCTTAGAAAACCCAGTCCTAAAACCGCCAAAATCAGATACGGGAATAACGACATCAGCGCTAAACTATCGCTATGAATAAATCCTAAATAAAAGGCTACAGGCAGAATTAAGCAAAGATCCCACCAAAAACCACCCAAATGATCGGTTTTAAAGGTACGACGTAAAAAGAAATAAATCGGATAAGCCACAGCGACATAGACAGTTTCCCACGCGATACTACCAATACGCCAAATTTCGTGGCCAACACCTAAAATTGCCAGTGCCACGGCAGCCATCTGCCATTTAGAAAGTTTTTCTTTATACAGCACACATCCGACCAGAACCATCACTAAAGGCAGTAGAAAATATCCCAAAGAAACTTCTAGTCCACGGCCATTAATCGGCCCCCACAAAAACAACCAAAGCTGTGTAGTACATAAAAAAGAACTGATGATTAACCAAATCAGAAAGATCGGCTGTTTAACCACTCGCCAAAAAATTTCACTGACTTTGTTTAAATCTTTCATCCACCACATAAATAAGGTTAAAAATGGTAAGGTCGCCAACATGCGCCATGCAAAAGTTTGCTCGCTATCTAGAGGTTTTAAAAAGATGGTAAAGAAATACAAAATACCAAAAGTGACCGATGCCAATACAGACAATGCAACGCCTTTATACATCTTTCACTCCAGTCCAAATGACTACATAATCTTGATATTTTGCTTGATCAATCAAGCTTTTCGCATGGACATTCTAGCAAATAAAAAACCATGCACAGGCATGGTTTTTTAGCATTTGTTCAAATATTTAGGTTTATGGTTTTACTGTCTGCTTGGTATGAATAATATCTGATAAGTCATAACCGACAGATTGAGCATAATTCAGATATTCCTGAATCACTTCCTGATCTGGATGAGCCGAACGAGAAAGAACCCACATATATTTACGACGTGGCTCACCCACCAAAACTGTTTGATAGTCTTCATCGGCTTTGAGTACCCAATAATCACCACGCCCCACAGGCAACCAACGAATGGCTTCTGGTAAGAAACTAACTTTTAATTTCGAGTTAAACGGTGCATTTTGTACAAATGCCTCGCCTATTGATTGCTTCTTGGTACCATCTTTAGATACACAGCGATTATTTACATTAATGTTGCCATTTTCATTTAGCGTGTAAACCGCAATCACATCACGGTCACAGCTTTTTTGAAAAACCATAGGCTTACGAGCTACTTCATACCACATACCTAAATAACGATCGAGCTCGACTTTTTCCACAGTCTGTAACGGTTTCGTCTGTGCATAGGCCATTGTGGCTGCACCCAAACCAATTAACACTGCTGCACCAAGTGCAATTTTTGCGAGTTTAAAACCAGCTTTCGGAAGATTCGTTGTTGTCATTTTTATGCCTCATTTCGCTGCAAAATTATCGATAAAATAAAGTAGATTCTTTTCTCGTGATTTTACTCTAGCGGAAAAAATTGCTCTAAAAATCATTTTCTTGTCTAAATTATGTATGTCATTCAAACAATATTCCGCATCTTGTCTAACAAAATTATGAAATCATCTGTGCTTTTAAACGCAAGATTTCATCGCGTAAACGAGCCGCTTGTTCAAACTGTAATTCCTTAGACGCTTTTAGCATTTCTTTTTCCAACTTATTCATATGTTTTGCCAGAAGTTTTGGATCCGACATCAAATGACGTTCATCTGCAGTTAATGCCTTGGCCTGATCTGAAATTTTTTCATCGATTTCATCATCTGTCAGCACTTCACCTGTATCAATATCATTGACGTTTTGACGCACTGCACTGCGTGGCGTAATGCCATGTTCAAGGTTAAATGCAATCTGTAAATTACGACGACGATCCGTTTCATCAATGGCTTTTTGCATGGAGTCAGTCATACGATCTGCATATAAAATCGCTTTACCGTTTAAGTTACGCGCTGCACGACCAATGGTTTGAATCAAAGAACGCTCAGAACGCAAGAAGCCTTCTTTGTCTGCATCTAAAATGGCGACTAGAGACACTTCTGGCATATCTAAGCCTTCGCGCAGTAAGTTAATCCCAACAATTGCATCGTATACACCCGAACGCAATTCATGGATAATTTTAGTGCGCTCAACAGTGTCAATATCAGAATGTAAATAAGCGACCTTAATACCATATTCTTTCAAATATGAAGTTAAATCTTCTGCCATACGTTTGGTTAATGTCGTAACCAATACACGCTCATTTAAGTTTTTACGATTATTAATTTCTGACAATACATCATCCACTTGCGTTAACACTGGACGAATTTCAATTTCAGGGTCGACCAAACCTGTGGGTCGAACCACTTGCTCAACGACTTGTTCAGACTTTTCCATTTCATAATGTGCAGGCGTTGCACTGACATAAATGGTCGAAGGAATAATCCGCTCCCATTCTTCAAATTTCATTGGGCGGTTATCAAGCGCACTTGGTAAACGAAAACCGTAATTGACCAAATTTTCTTTACGTGAACGGTCTCCTTTATACATAGCCCCAATTTGCGGTACGGTAACGTGCGATTCATCAATGATTAATAAAGCATCATCAGGTACATAATCAAACAAAGTCGGAGGTGCTTCACCAGAAGGACGGCCAGACAAGTGGCGTGAATAGTTTTCAATACCGTTGGTATAGCCAAGCTGCTGCATCATCTCTAAATCATAACGTGTACGTTGTTCGATACGCTGTGCTTCGAGTAATTTATCATTTGCACGAAAGAATCCTAGTCGTTCTGCGAGTTCTTCACGAATCGTTCCAATTGCACGCTGTAAATTATCTTTAGGTGTTACATAATGGCTTTTTGGGTAAATCGTAATCCGTGGCACTTTACGCACCATTCTGCCTGTCAATGGATCAAACCATCGAACTGAATCAACTTCATCATCAAATAACTCTATTCGAATGGCATTTTGATCAGATTCAGCAGGAAAAATATCAATAATTTCACCACGAATACGGTATGTGCCCCGTAAAAATTCGAGTTCATTTCGGGTGTATTGCATTTCCACCAAACGACGAATGATGTCATCACGGCTGATACGGTCACCTTCCACGATATGCAGAAGCATACTCATATAAGCATTGGGATCACCCAGACCATAAATAGCTGAAACTGACGCTACAATAATTGCATCACGTCGCTCTAACAATGCCCGTGTTGCCGAAAGACGCATTTGGTCGATATGATCATTAATCGATGAATCTTTTTCAATAAAAGTATCTGAAGATGGAACATAGGCTTCGGGTTGATAATAGTCATAATAACTGACGAAGTATTCCACGGCATTATGCGGAAAGAAGGCTTTAAACTCGCCATAAAGCTGCGCAGCTAAAGTTTTATTATGCGCCATAATAATCGTTGGACGTTGCGTGCGTGCTATCACATTTGCCATGGTATAGGTTTTACCTGAACCTGTTACCCCTAAGAGCAACTGATCATGCATTCCTTTTTCAATCCCCTTCACCAATTTCTCAATCGCTTGAGGCTGATCACCTGCCGGCTGATATTGTGTTACCAGTTCAAAAGGCTGTTCCTGCATCACACTCTTCTTCAATTCAACAGTTTTATATGGCTTTATTATGAGGGCAAAGTTGCACAAAACAACGCTAAATTTATGTAAATACCAGAGGCGTGTACAGACTGTAAAATTATAATTCAACATAACCCCATAGATTTTTCTCATGTTTGAAAAATAATTCGCCTGATTTCGCATGTTTTTCTTGAGGAAACTCTTGGCTCTAAAAAAACTCAGGAATAAAGCGTTCATTTATCCCTTATTGATACTTGACCTATGTAAATTTCACCTGCAACATGAACAAAAGGACGCCACAGATCAAACTTATGACTTACCAATATCATGACGAAAGTATTGTTAAAAACCTACCCGAAGATACTATTTTTGTTTTTGGCAGCAATATGGCAGGTCAACATACTGGCGGTGCAGCGCGTACTGCCCTAGAGCATTTTGGTGCAATGAATGGTATTGGTCGTGGATGGGCTGGTCAAAGTTTTGCTATTCCAACAATGAATGAGCATTTACAACAAATGCCATTGTCTCAGATTCAACATTATGTTGATGATTTTAAAATCTATACCAAGAATCATCCGAAGACCAAATATTTCATTACTTCGATTGGCTGTGGTGTCGCTGGCTATAAAGTTGAAGAAATTGCTCCCATGTTTAAGGGGATTTCCAGAAATGTTATTTTTCCAATTTCATTCCGTCCTTTCGTTGAAAAAGCTTTACCTAAACTTACTTCGAAACTTCTACATACAATTTTTCAAGACTCGGTAATTTTTGCACCTTCGGCAGATGAATTGGTTGATGTTCTGGCCTTAACAGATAATGAAAAAAGTCTTGCAAAAATTGTGCTGAATACCCAAATGTACCCGACAGATAGCAATGGTCGTGACCGTATTTTTGAAATTGAAGATATTTTGCATGCATTGAATGGGAAAATATTTGAGTTTCAAAGCAACTCAGAAGGCCCAATGATGTTTGGCGGTGTCATTTTAGCCCTACTTGAACTGTACAATATTAATGAAAAAGATTTTATTGATGTTTGGAAAGCTGAACGTGAAATCGCTGCACCAAAGCCTGAAAATAAAGCTCGTAAAGCCAGCCGCTAAAGACTATTTTCACCTCATTTCCCCCCAAAAAAGCCAAAGTCTACATTGGCTTTTTATCTAAGGTGGATTAATGACTTTTAGCGACTTAAGTCACATTAAAAATAAAGTTTATTTTACATATCACATTATTTTAATATCATTTTTTTCGTCTTATACTACATGCTGTAATTATCATGAAGAATGACGAGCACATAAAATAGACATGCTAGATTCTCCTTTTTTTGAGCTATCCCCCATTGCCATGTGGCTTGAAGATTACAGTGAAGTCAAAAAACAATTTGATCTCTGGCGTCAGCAAGGTGTGCAGGATCTCTCCACTTTTCTTCAACAAGATGAATCACGTATTCTGCAATGTGCAAGAAAAATAAAAATCTTACAGGTCAACACAAAAACGTTAGAACTGTATCAAGCACGTGACTTTGAACATTTATGTCAAAACCTTGATTTAGTTTTTCAGGCGGAGATGTGTCAAACACACATTAGAGAGTTGGTTGCATTGTGGAATGGTGAAACGCATTTTTCCCATTCTGCCGTGAACTATACGCTCAGTGGACAACGCCTAGACATTCAACTCAAGGGCATCGTGCTACCGAGTCATGAGCAGGATTTATCAGCAGTCTTAATTACAACTGAAGATATCACGTCTTATACCGAAGCTTGCCGTTTACAAGAACAAAGTCGTCATTTAGCGGAAGCGCGTTTCCATTATTCGCCAACCTCTCTTTGGGTAGAAGATTTCAGCCGGATTAAAATAAAATTAGATCAGCTTCGCGCTTTAGGTATAGAAGATTTTGTGACATTTTTGGATGTTCACCCCGATTTTGTACAAGAGTGTATTAAGGAAATATTGATCGTTGACGTTAATCAGGCCACCCTTGATTTGTTTGGCGCTTCGGACAAAGAAATATTGCTCAAAAATGTACATAAAGTGTTTGCCAAAGAAATGCTGCAAACATTTAAAGAACAACTGATTGAACTTTGGAATGGCAATCTACATCATCAACATGAAGCCGTAAATTATGCACTTGATGGCAGTATTCGCCACGTCTTACTACAATTTACTGTATTTCCCGATTATCTCGACGACTGGAGCACCGTGCAGGTTGCCTTAACCGATATTACCGCACGTAAAAAGGCTGAAAATTATCTTGAGTATTTAGGTAAGCACGACGTACTGACCAAACTCTATAATCGTTCATTTTATATCGCAGAACTCAAGCGTCTTGAACGCAATCAATTACGTCCTGTTTCTTGTATTTTTATGGATTTAAATGGACTAAAAGAACTCAATGACAGTATTGGGCACGATGCTGGTGACAGTATCCTCAGACGTCTAGGCAACATTCTTAACCAACTTATTCAGCATACGCCCTATTCTGCTTCGCGCATTGGCGGTGATGAATTTGTCATTCTATTACCGGGTGCAGATGATGCAGCTCTGCAAAACTGCTTACAAAGTTTGAATGAGTTGTTATTGGTCGATAACCAGTTTTATTCAAATCAACCGATGAGTATATCGATTGGTTCTGCCACCAATATCTTGAATGAGCGAATGGAAGATATGCTTAAACGTGCTGATCTTGGCATGTATCGTCAGAAGAAAAAGTATTATCTCAATAAAGACCGTAGAATTCAGTCTGAAATACGCAATTAACATCAATCATTTGCAATAAAAAAGCCATGGTTTTAATCATGGCTTTTTTATTTAAATCTTTTAACGCTTACCCATCGAACGACGTGTACCGCGTGGTGGCATCCAAGTACGATCAGCATAACGCTGAGGTTTTGGACGCATATCTTCAAAGATTTCATCCGAAGCATTATCTTCAGCTTTTTTAATCGGAAAAGGCAAATTGACTAAAGCCTTTTTCTTGGGAGGGTTTTGCGTACTCATACGAATAACTCAATTGAATCTGGCGCTATTGTACAAAAAAAATGGTTTTGGTGTAAAAGGCTTTGAGTGATTAGACTCGATTGGCATATAAAGACTCAATGATCAGCTATGAATTTTATATCTATAGAGGACAACAGCACAAAACTGCTTTGAATATGGTCGTTTTAAACTATTTTATTGACCTAAACAAATAAATTCACTGTCATTTATGTCAATAAATATTGAATATTTACAAATAGATATAAGCATTTCTAAATTTCAAAAATGTTCTTTTTTTTTACACAAATACCTCATTAAAACCTTCAAACAATACAAATCATCAAGAATGTTACAGGACTATTACCTTTACTCTTGTTTTCTATAACATTTTTTACGCACTAATTTTGAATAATGGGCACTTAGAAAAATTATTATCAATTTACGGACATGGAGTCCTTTAAAATGAAAAAAAGTGTATTGTGCATTGCTGCTTCTATGGCTGCTCTACCTATGCTCAGTCATGCAGACTCACCATATTTTAGTTTAAAAGATGGCGATGGCTTCAAACGTTTTTCTGTCTCTGTTGGTGCTTTACATGTTATGCCACAAGGTAAAGCGCAGCCATTTCGTGTAAATACTGCCATCAATGAAGGCTATGAGGCAGAAGTTGGTGATGTTAAAACACAAACAGTAAAAGACAATATTCGAGAAGGATACAAAGTCCCTCCGCTGCTAGCAGGTGCCCTAAACCTTTTGGACACAGTTCCTGCTTCAATGAGTGGTAAAGCCACCATTTCAGGACTTGAACAATGGGACAATCCAGGGACAGGTCTTGAAGCAGACGACGTCACCACGCTTGGGATCATGACCAACTATTTCTTCACTGACAATGTATCACTAGAAATGAAAGCGGGTATTCCGCCAAAAGTTGATTTACAAGGCTCAGGGAAAATTTATGCACCATTTTCTGCCATTGCAAAACCACTAGGCGGTGCACTGGGAAATCTTGAACTTGAAAATGATATTTTCATTACCGACTTAGGCGCACATGGTGCAGCAGCTTCTGCACGTGCATGGACTCCGGCTGCTGAAATCCAATATCACTTTGGTAAAACTGGCGTCAATAAATTCCGTCCCTATGTGGGTCTAGGCGTGATGTATGCCTACTTCAATGAATTGGAAATGAATCCACAAATTGAGAAAGATTTGATTGCCGCAGGTCACATGATTGCCAACATTAAAGAAGGTAATGCAGGCGCCTCTTTGGAAGGAAAACCAAGTAAGGCAAACCCAAAAGTTGATTTAGAGGCAACTGATGTATTTGCTCCGGTTGCGACGGTGGGCTTCACGTATGATTTCAATGACAAATGGTTTGCTGTAGGTTCTGTCAGCTATGCACACCTACAGAATGAAACCACCATTACCGTTACAGATGCGACACATGGTGAACTGATCAAATCTAAAGCCGATATTGAAGTAAATCCAATTCTTGCGTATGCAGGTATCGGTATGCGTTTCTAATTAATAACCTAAATATAAAAAGACGGCTACTGCCGTCTTTTTTATTAGGCTATATATGGTCTTTTATTTTGAAATATCTTTTCAATCTCATTTAGACACTTTTGAATTTCTGCTGTGTCAATTTCCTTTATTCATCCATAGTTATCTATAAAAAAAATTTATTGTTTGGTGAATTAAATTTAATCGCAACTCTGCGTTTATTCGAATACCATTGGATTAAATTTAAAGAATGTAGCCTGCTGTATGTCTGATACTCGTTTCTCAAAACCCCTGATTTACATGCTCATTGGCAGTGCTATTATTTTGGCATTGTCTTTAGGGGTGCGTCATGCTTTTGGCCTCTATCTCGTGCCGATGAGTGATGAATTCGGTTGGGGACATAACGTATTTAGCCTTGCCATTGCCATGCAAAACTTAATTTGGGGTGCTGTGCAGCCAATTACTGGGGCTTTTGCAGATAAATATGGCAGTAAGATCGTGGTCGCCGTCGGTGGTGCATTATATGCCCTCGGACTATTACTCATGGCCGTCAGCTCCACCGGTTTACTGCTTAATTTAAGCGCAGGTTTAATCCTGGGTTTGGCTCTCTCAGCCACTTCCTTTCCAGTATTACTCTCGGCCGTAGGACGTGCAGCGCATCCAGACAAACGTAGTTTAGCCATGGGTATTGCCAGTGCCGCAGGTTCTTTTGGTCAGTTCATTATGCTGCCCTCTACATTACTGCTACTGCAAAAATTGGGTTGGTCTTCGGCTTTGGTGGTCAGCGCCATTTTAATTGCGCTTATTATTCCTTTAGCTTGGATGCTAAAAGCACCAATGTATGTTGCACCAAATGCAACTAATACGCATGAAGCCTCTCTGACTTTTAAACAAATTTTGCAATTGGCTTGGGAGCATAAACCCTTTTGGTTTCTAGCACTCGGTTTCTTTGTCTGTGGCTTCCAAGTGGTGTTTATTGGCATCCATCTTCCGGGATATTTAATCGATCATGGCTTTAATGCCACTACGGGCACTATTTTCCTAGCGCTCGTTGGACTGTTTAATATTGTCGGCACCTACACAGCTGGTTGGCTCGGTGGCAAATATTCCAAACCAAAGCTGTTAATGGGACTTTATGGTTTACGAGGCATTGCCATTATTGCCTTTCTTTTGCTGCCTTTAAGTACATGGACAATCTATGCATTTGGCGTCATTATGGGTTTACTATGGCTTTCTACCGTACCGCTCACCAACGGTATAGTGGCCAATATGTTTGGCGTTAAATATCTCAGTATGCTGAGTGGTATCGTGTTCTTTACTCACCAAGTCGGTTCATTTTTTGGTGGTTGGTTGGGTGGTGTGAACCACGATATGACCGGTAACTATAATGCCATTTGGATTTTTTCGATTGTCCTGAGTATTTTTGGGGTATTGGTACATTTCATGGTTAATGAGGAAAGTGTCATTCATGACTAATTCAACATTATGGTTTCGACTCAGTATTGCCCTCAGTATTCTGGCCTTGTTGGCCTTATCCATCGGCTTATGGAGCCAAACGCCTGAATTATTCGAATACTTTAACCAAGCGTTTTGTGCACATTAAAGACGCATAGAAGCCTTAATTCCAATTCAAACTGCTGTTTTATCAACACTACAACAGCAGTTTTTTAGCTATTTTCTCCACGATTCAATAAAAGCTGCATTTTCAGCATATTAGTATTAATAATAAGTTTTTTCATAAACTTAGCTTATTTTTTAATTTTCCAACCTGCACTTTCTTCCTTAGATTAAGTCTCAATAAAGAACAATTTGAGAACTTATGAAATGACCGCATTAACTCAACTTTCACAAGCCATCCATGATGCTCCGCGTTGGCATCAAGCAGAACATTTTCAAGATGGCAATGAAATTCGTATTGAAGTGCAACATGACCAAGCTTTGGGGGCCGTGGTTTATGGTTTAGATGCGCGTAAAGCACAGTCTGGGGAAACCATCTACCGTTTAAAACAAGCGCTGGCAGAACACTTGATTTTAATTTTTAAACATCAAAGTCTAGATGATTTACAGTATCTCGCGTTTGCAAGCTACTTCGGTTCAATTTTCCGTCCTGGTGCAGATATTCCTGTGCTAGCATCACAAGATGACACCGGTACACCACCAGACGTCGTACCTGTGTCAAATGCAGTCGGTAAAGGAGACTATACTGGACATGGTGAATTGGCTGCGCATGCAGACCATCAGTGGACTCCACTGCCATCATTTGGTTCATTACTCTATGCCATTGAACTGCCACAAGACGGTGGACAAACCTCATGGTATAACACCATTAAAGCCTATGAAGCTTTAGATGAAGCGACACAAAAACATTTAGACCAACTTCAACTCATTACCTACAACCCATTTGTCCGTGCCAAAAATAATAAAAGCACAACTGGATATGGCGCTACACCGCTTTACCGTTTCAAAGACCAACCGATTGTTGGACATGCCTATCCACATCCGCTTGTACGTACCCATCCAGAAAGTGGTCGTAAAGGGCTGTGGTTAAATGAACGATCTGAAGTGGAATTGGTTCACTACGATGATCAGTCGGGCAGTGAATTGATTGCATCTTTACGTGAACATTTATTGAAACCTGAGTTTCGATATGAACATCAATGGGAAGAAGGTGACATTGTGTTTTGGGATAACCAAGCCACTTTACACTCACGCCGCCCTTTCCCTTCAGACCAACGCCGCTTATTAAAGCGAATTAGCCTAGCAGGAGGACGACCATACTAATGTTGAACTTCATGCCAACAATAAAAAATAAATAACCCAGCAAAATCCGTGTTTGAGCAATAACTCCAAATAATTAAAATTTTAAAACAATAAGAACACTGCTCAAATTACGGATGATCTATATCTAATGCCTTAAAACCTGAAATTAAATGATCTAACATCGCACGCACACCCGGCAGCATGCCTTGTCGTGTCGCGTAGGCAACATGGATGACCCCTTGCGGCAATTGCCATTCAGGAAATAGCTCTATTAACTCACCACTTTTTAAAGCATCACGTACAAACACTTTGGGCAAAGATGCGATTCCTACGCCAGAAAGAGCAGCCGAAATCATCGCACTAAAACTGTCAGTTCTTAAGCGTGGATGAAATTCAATTTGTTGGGTTTCACTTTTTTCACGATGTCGGAAATCCCAAAAATGTTTAGGCCGATCAAAACCAATACACGGAAAATTTTGAATCTCAGCCAATTGCTGTGGTATTTCACGCTCGAAGAAAAGTTGTGGCGATGCCACCAAAACATGATCCCAAGCATCTAAATCTCGAACGATCAAATCACTATCCATTAAAGGCATATTACGAACACGAATTGCTAAATCTACGCCTTCCTCAATGACATCAACCCGATGATTGGTCGCCATCAGATGCACACTGATGTCTGGATATTGCTGCATAAAATCAGTGACCATTTTGGCAACAGGCATTTCCACCAAAGCCACAGGACAAGAGATTTTAATTTGGCCACAGAGTTGGTCATTCAACGTACTAAGCACAAAGTTTTCCGTTTCGCTGACTTCCTCTAAAATTTTTAAGCAATGCAAATAGAACTGTTGTCCTATTTCAGTTACTGTAAATTTACGCGTATTACGCTGAATCAGACGCACCCCCAAACGGGTCTCTAATTCTGTGATACGGCGTGATAGTTTAGATTTTGTAATACCCAATGCTTCACTGGCTTTGGTATAACCTTGGTATTTCACCACTTGCACGAAATAGTAATAGTCATTTAAATTTTGCATGATTGTTTCATTTTTAGAATAATCTATTGAGTTTTTCGCCCTGTCATTCCCTCACTATACCTCAATAATAGATCTCAGAAGCAATAAATTGAGGGCTGAATTATGAATTCAATCAAACGTGTTTATCATAGTGATCGTAGGACTTGGGTGGGCGATGGCTTCCCAACAAACTCTATGCTCCCTATGCAAGAAATGGGCAATCAAACCAGTCCATTCCTCGTTATGGGCTATACCAGCCAATATCATTTCTCTCCAAGTCATCATCAACGTGGTGTTGGGTCACATCCACATCGTGGCTTTGAAACAGTAACCATTGTTTATGAAGGAGAATTGGAGCATTTTGACTCTAAAGGAAATCACGGCAGCATTGCCAAAGACGAAGTGCAATGGATGACTGCGGGTCGAGGCATTATGCATGAAGAACACCATTCTAAAGATTTTGCCAAAACTGGCGGAAATTTAGACATGGTACAACTTTGGGTCAATTTACCTAGTCATGCCAAAATGACTGAACCTCGCTATCAAGAACTGACAACAGCCAATATTGCTGAAGTAAAGCTTGCACAAAATGCAGGCGTGGTACGCGTCATTGCTGGCCAATTTGAAGATACATTGGGCGCCGCTGAAACCTTTAGCCCGATGAATGTATTGGATGTGCGCTTGAATGCAAATGCTGAACAGGAATTTTCATTCAACCCACAGTGGAATAACATGATTTTTGTATTAAGTGGGGCGATCGAAATTGAAGGTCAACGCTTTGATGCGAAACAGACTTTATATGTCAGTGACCAAGTATCGTCCTTGAAACTTAAATCTTTTGAAGCAACCAAACTGCTTATTTTAAGTGGTGAAGCTTTAAATGAACCCATTGCGGCACATGGACCATTCGTCATGAATACTGAAGATGAAATACGTCAGGCATTTTATGATTTTCAACATGGTCATTTTGCTTAAATATTTCCACGATAAAGTCCCAATAAAAAAACCGCATTCTGGCGGTTTTTTTATATCTATGTTGGTATGAATTACGCATCACGCTTTCAACAGATTATTGCGTGACTTTTTGATAAAACGCATCAATTGCATTGATCATTTGCTCAAGTCCCGGCTGTTCCAAAGGATAATGTCCTGCATTTTTCAACAGCACGACATCGACTGGAACTTGGTGAATCCGTGCTAAAAATGGCTGACTTAAAGCCAGAGGCGTCCAGCGGTCTTGTTCAGGCTGCGTCAGTAGAATTGGGCAGACATTAAACTGCTCCGGTGGCGTATCATTTTTATAATATAAATACGAATCTAGAAATTTAACCGATACACTATTCCCTGCGGATGTTTTATCTTTTAAGAAGACTTGCAATGCTGCGTCATTATTCACCAAGCGATGCATTTTACTTACCCAACGCATCGGCATTGGCATTGCTGAAAATGGTGTATGTGCTGTCACATGAGCCAGTGGGCTGCCCACGCGGCTCATAAATTTATTCAAAGAGACTTGATCACGCACAGTTTTATTTGAAGTGTCTAGAAAGGTCATACCGACGATACCTTTCACCTTTTTATTTTTTGCCGCCACGTGATAGGTCAACATACCACCTGCACTAAGCCCATACAAAACGATAGGACGATGATCTTTTTGTAGCTCGGCTTCAATGAGGTCATTACCTGCTTGAACCCAATCATCATAACGAATTTTTGAGCCCTTTTTGACTTGGGTGAGGCCATAACCGGGCATATCAATAGCGATAGTTTCATAGCCACGTTGTGCCAAAGGATGACCCAAAATCATCGACATTTGTCGACCATTTGTTCCCACACCATGAAACAGAATCACCTTCACTTTTGCCTGTGGCTGCCGATAAGTATCTAAGTGAACAGTATGACCCTGCCAACTCCACCACTCTTCTTTGGGTCGCTGCGTTTCATCTAAATGGTATTCTTTGGGTAGATAGTGCTGAATGCCCTCCCAACTGTTTTGATCTGTATAACTTGCTAATGCTTGTGAAGCAAGTAGCTGATCATCTGCAAATGCCATGATTGAAAGTAACGATGCAATGCCACTCATCAACCACTTCAATAAAGCGCTCAAAATTTCTGATAAGGTGTCTGATTTTGGAGAAGTCATTTTTAGACAATTTTTTATGTGTATGTGCTGATGCTAATCAGCGGCGGAAACCGACGCCATGTGCATGTGGGACAGCACTATGTCACTTCGTCCAATTATCTTTTTCCCTGCTAAGCACTTCAAAATATTTTTGAAGCAGGATTTACATACTCCTGCAATAATCAGCCTTTAAGATCTTTTAACTTTCATACTTTTATCCTTTAGAAATTCATAACCTTACTTTTGATTTTAAATATTGGTAACGCATGAGCCAGTCCAAACCACAACGAAACCTTGTCATCTTTCTCACCTTTTTAAGATTAGGGTGTATTGCATTTGGTGGACCTGCGGCACATTTGGTGTTGTTTTTTCAATATTTTGTGAAACAAGAAAAATGGATAACAGAGCATGAATATGCGCATTTGCTTGCCTTGGCTCAAGTCCTTCCAGGCCCAACAAGTAGCCAGCTCGGCATGGCGATTGGATTTCAACTCAACCGCTATCAAGGTGCTTGTTTTGCATGGTTAGGATTTACTTTACCTTCAGCCCTGCTGATGTATGCCGCGGCCACTTTAAGTATAAAACTCAGTAATCAACTCTCAACTTTATTCTTTCATGTTATTCAGTTAATTGTACTAGCCGTTGTTGCATGGGCATTTTGGCAAATGATGCGAAGCTTCTGTAAAACAAAATTTCAGTATCTAGTCATGCTTTTAGCTGCATTTTTTATTTATTTCTTTCAATTTTCTCTAAATCAAGTTTTGGTGATTTTATGCGCTGCAATTATCGGTTTAGTTTTATCGTCAAATCTATTACGCAGCCAAAAGCCAAATATCGCCGAAACAGTTCCACCCAAACATGACAATGTTAGCCGGAATGCACATGAAAATACTTGCACCTCTTGGTTATGGCTTCTCGCCTTTATCAGCCCTTTTTTCGTTCTGCCATTCTTCGATATACAACACAGCAGTGTCTTGGCATTTAGCTTAGAAAGCTTCTACCGCACAGCGTCCCTAGTCTTTGGTGGTGGACATATTATTTTGCCATTTTTACATCAGGACTTTGTCTCTACAGGACTGATCAGTAATGAAAATTTTGACTTAGGCTATGCCCTTGCACAACTCATGCCGGGGCCTTTGTTTAGTTTCGCCGCCTATCTCGGCACACTTTTACCCATGACTGATGCGCCAATCTTGAATGCCGCACTCGCGACGTTAGCGATATTTTTACCATCATTTTTACTACTGTTTGGCTTATTGCCCTATTGGAATAAGTTGATGAAATACCCGATGCTTTTTGGCACCTTAAAAATGATCAATGCGGCTGTCGTCGGTCTATTACTGTGCCTACTATTTCAAATGGGCCAGAAATACATCATTCAATGGACGGACTTTATATTTGTTGCCGTCGTTATTGCTTTACTTCGCAGCAAGCTGCCAGTCTGGTTTAGCTTAATAAGCAGTTTTATCGGCTATTATGCTTTTTTAACTTTTCTACCTTTTTAAACTTAAGCAAAAAAACTATAGCTAAAGGAATAATCTAATCCTCATCGATTAAGCTTGCGCCCTTGACCACGGTCTTCCCCTCGACTTGATCTAGTTGATAATGCTGCACATCACTATACTGTTTGATCATTTCAACCAGTTCATTGGAATGTGTGGTCAACCAAAGCTGCGTATAGCGACTTGCTTCGGCAATCAGCATCGCCAAGGCAGGTAATAAATCGGGATGTAAGCTATTTTCTGGCTCATTCAGTGCCATAAAATTTGGGGGTCTTGGACTCAATAAAGCCACAGCTAAACACAAAAACCGTAAAGTCCCATCTGAAAATTCGGCACTTTCCAAAGGTCTTAAGATCCCTTGCTTTTGCATCATCATTTGAAAGCGCCCACCCATTTCCTGCACATAAAATTGGGTCTGCGGAAAGGCTTTTTCTAGTACTTCAAACAAGGTTTCACTGTTGCCCCGCTCACGCAAGGTTTCAAAAGCCGCAGCTAAATTTGTACCATCATGCGCTAAAACTGGCGAACGAATGCCCACCTGTGGGACACGGATCGGTGAATTTCCACTGACAGAAAACTCATGATAAAAGCGCCAGTTTTTCATGGTCTCACGCACTTGTGAAACTTCGGGATATAAGTGTGGATCGGACAATTGTCCAAACACCGACTCTTCTGGTGTTAATGCCATCGGATAAGCAATCCGTTCTTCATCAACATTTTTAAGAAATGCCGCTTGGTTGGTTCTTTCCAACAACTCACTCATTTTTCGACGTTGATAGCCGCTTAACCAAATCCCTTCAACTTTGACCAAAGGATCGAGTGCAAACAAGGTGATGAGCGGTTCAGGAAAACCAATTTCAAGTTGATATTCATAATGTTCCATGTCCACCGCAAGCTTCATGCGCTTAGGATCTTTCGATCGATCACCCGCACGGTGACCACCTGCCCACATGATTTTTTGAATCCCGCCTTCATTTGCAATGGCTTGGGATAATTGACCATTTGCAGCTTCATGCAAGAGACGTACTGCTTTATATAGATTGGATTTACCACAACCATTCGGACCACTGACGATATTCAGACGCGACAAGGTCAAATTCATATGATGAATAGATCGAAAACCTTGAATGGTCACTGAACGGATCGTCATAAGCTACCTAAAATGAGTTGGAAATGCTGATGATTATAAGTGGATTGAATGTATATTTTGCATACACTTTATCCTAACTATAAAAAAACCCGCAAGCCGAAACTTACGGGTCTTTCATTGTACATTCTAAGTTCAATTTAACCTTAGAATAAACGGTTCATACCATTCAATGTTGCAACACGGTACGCTTCCGCCATAGTCGGATAGTTAAATGTGGTTTCTACGAAATATTTAATCGTATTGTTCGGGCTGTTCATCACAGCCTGACCAATGTGAATAATTTCCGCAGCATTATTACCGAAGCAATGAACACCTAAAATTTCTAAAGTATCACGATGGAACAAGATTTTAAGCTCGCCCACGGTATCGCCCGTAATTTGCGCACGTGCCAAATGACGGAAAGATGCCTGACCCACTTCATACGGAATTTTTTCTTCTGTTAACTGTTGTTCAGTTTTACCAATCGAAGAAATTTCAGGAATGGTATAAATACCCGTAGGAATATCCGTTACAGGTGCAATTCCTTCTTCACCGCTCATGTTAGAACCGGCACAACGACCTTGGTCATATGCAGCAGATGCAAGTGAAGGCCAACCGATTACATCACCCGCAGCAAAGATATTCTCTACTTCAGTCTGATATTGATCATTCACGGTTAATTGACCACGGCTGTTTGGTTTGATGCCTACATTTTCTAGACCTAAACCATCTGTATTACCAGAACGGCCGTTACACCACAAAATCGCATCCGCTTTAATTTTCTTACCACTTTGCAAGTGCAGAACCACATGATCATCATGTGTTTCAAGATGATCAATCTGTTCGTTGTGGCGAATCAGTACACCCTGCTCACGTAAACGGTATGACAAGGCGTCTGAGATTTCATCGTCTAAATAACTGAGTAATTTGTGCTGTGTATTGATCAAATCGACTTTGTGGTCTAGACCAATAAAGATAGAGGCATATTCACAACCAATCACACCTGCACCATAAATGATGATTTTTTGGATTGAATAATCCAGATCCAAAATTTTGTCTGAATCAAATACGCGAGGATGATTAAAGTCTAAAGCAGCTGGACGGTAAGGACGTGAACCTGTAGCAATCACTAATTGCTGGAATACTAAAGTTTCCGTCATACCTTCATTGCTAAAAATCAAAACAGTGTTTTGATCTTGGATGTACGCACGGCCGTGGAAAATATCAATTTTATTACGGTCATAAAAACGTGAATGAGTTTCAACTTGTTGTTGAATCACTTTATGCGCATTACGTAACACCTGTTTCATCGTGAACTGTTTCCATTCACCGACTTTTTGGAACATAGGGTCACGTTGGTAACGTAAAATGCTTGAAACGGTCTGACGCAATGCTTTACTTGGAATTGTTCCTACATGGGTACAGTTACCACCAAGCTGTTCACGCATATCTACAATTGCAACTCGCTTACCTGATTTAGCAAGTTTCATTGCAGCGCCTTCACCCGCAGGGCCAGAACCCAGAACTACCGCATCGTATTTCACGAAAGTTCCACTAACGACCTCTTTCTTACGTGGCATTCAACGCTCCTTTACAAATATTCTTTAATCTAGGCTGTATTATGACGTATATCCTAACTTTTTTGGATATTTAGCTCACATATATTATGTGATAACCACATTTATTATATGAATATCGTTTTCCCCCTATTTAAGCTCAAGTCCGCTATAATGATCGAGCTAATTTTTTGAATATCTCCTTGTCAAAAACAGTGGAAAAGTTGAATATGTCTGAGAACCGTAAACCTGTACAGGGTGTAAAACTTCGTGGCGCAGAAAAAGTCGCTCGCATACCTGTGAAGGTCGTGCCAACGGTTGAAACGCCTCGTAAGCCTGACTGGATTCGGGTCAAAATGGCTGCCCCTGATGAAGTTCAACGTATTAAAACAACTTTACGCGCACAAAAATTACATACCGTGTGTGAAGAAGCGGCTTGCCCGAACTTACCTGAATGTTTCGGTGGCGGTACTGCAACCTTTATGATTATGGGCGATATCTGTACTCGTCGTTGCCCATTCTGCGACGTTGCGCATGGTCGTCCCAATGCTCTTGACCCAGATGAACCACGCCATATGGCAGAAACCATTGCCAATCTTGGTTTGAAATATGCCGTAATTACGTCGGTCGACCGTGATGACCTAGTTGATGGCGGCGCACAGCACTTTGTTGACTGTATTAAAGAAGCTCGTGACTTGAGTCCAAAAACACTTTTGGAAATTTTAGTACCTGACTTCCGTGGTCGTATGGATGTTGCCCTTCGTATTATGACGGAGTGTCCACCTGATGTGTTTAACCACAACATTGAAACCGTGCCACGTTTGTATAAAGCAATGCGTCCGGGTTCTGACTACCAACACTCTCTAAACTTATTAAAAATGTTTAAAGAATACTGCCCAGATGTTCCAACCAAATGTGGTTTGATGGTCGGTATTGGTGAAACTGAAGAAGAAGTAATCGCGTTATTAGACGACTTAAAAGCACACGATGTTGACTATGTCACCATTGGTCAGTACTTACAGCCCTCTAAAGAACATGCACCGATCGATCGTTTCGTTACACCTGAAGAGTTTGATCGTTACACAGCACATGGTCAAAAGCTTGGTTTCAAAAACATTTGGGCTGCACCAATGGTCCGTTCAAGCTACTTTGCTGACCGTCAATACTATGGTGAGCCAGTACCTGCGGTACGTCGTAAAACTGATCCTGCAAAGAAAATTGCAGTTCAAACGATTGAAGCTTAATCACGCAAAGATTTAAAACATCGCAAATTAAAGCCCTCATTGATTGAGGGCTTTTTTTGTGGCTTTCACACACTCAGCCTAATTCGTTTCCCAATATAAGATCTTTCGAAAATTGTCCGTTCCTTAAACGTTATCCAATATATCGAATCATCCAAGTTTACGTAATGTGACATTTCTTTGCCCGATAGGGATTGTGTTGTGATTATTTATTAATCAATCTATTGATAACACTTTATTTGCGCTTTCATTATATTCGCGCAATTGTCCAAATAATACTCACCAGCCGAGTGATGCCATTTTGACAGTCTCATGCACTTTAAAATCAGAAAGACAAAAGATGAGATCATTTTTAAACGCATGTAGGCTGTTTTAAACGCATAACGCTCTGGCCCTTGTCACTGGAGCCATAACAAATGCTATTTATACTCAGTGCAGTACTCTTTATTTTTGCTCTTTGGGCCGTTTTTTTCTTTGAACTTTCACGAGCTGTAGGCGCAATAACACTGATATTTGTTTCAATTGCACTCGCCTTTTTAACCCCATGGTCATTAATACTTGGCATCCCTCTTATTGCTTTAAGTTTAGTTATGTTGATTGACCCACTGCGGCTCAATCTGCTCACCAAACCTGCCTATAAAACCTTAGCAAATGCAATGCCGAGTATGAGTACTACGGAACGTGAAGCGTTGGATGCAGGAACAAGTTGGTGGGAAAAAGAGCTATTTATGGGTGCGCCTGATTGGAAAAAATTTGAGGCTTATCCCTATCCACAGCTTAGTGCTGAAGAACAATCCTTCATTGATAATGAAGTCGAGCAACTTTGTGCCATGCTCAACGAGTGGGATATTCACCATAAACATAAAGACCTCCCACCAGAAGCTTGGCAATTCATTAAGGATAATGGTTTCTTAGGATTGGTGATTCCAAAATCTTACGGGGGCCGTGAATTTAGCTCATTTGCACAAAGCCGTGTCATGAGCAAGATTGCATCTCGCTCACTCACTGCCGCAGTCAGTTGTATGGTGCCCAACTCTCTTGGACCGGGGGAATTACTTCTACACTATGGTACCGAAGCACAAAAAGACCGATACCTCCCTGGCCTTGCAAAAGGTGAAGAAATTCCATGTTTTGGACTCACCAGCCCTGAAGCAGGCTCAGATGCAGGCGCTATTCCAGATACAGGTGTCGTCTGTTATGGCACTTTTGAGGGACAACAGGTGCTCGGCTTAAACATGAACTTCTCCAAACGCTGGATTACTCTTGCACCAATTGCCACTGTCATTGGTCTGGCATTTAAACTATACGATCCAGATGGCTTATTGGGAGATAAAAATAAAACGGAATATGGCATCACCTGCGCGCTGCTACCGGCGAGTCATGACGGTGTCATTACAGGTCCACGTCATAATCCAGGCTCTCCGTTTATGAATGGTACAGTTGAAGGCAAAGACGTCTTTATTCCCTTAGACTGGATCATTGGAGGGATAGAAAATGCCGGTAAAGGCTGGCGTATGCTAATGGAATGCTTAGCGGTTGGTCGTGGTATTTCACTCCCTGCATTGTCAACGGCAGCCGGAGAAATGGCATATTTAAATGTCGGTGCATTTGCCAAAGTTCGTCAGCAGTTTAAAATTTCTGTAGGTAATTTTGAAGGTGTACAAGAAGCTTCGAGTGATATCGCATCAGATGCTTATATGCTTGAAGCATTTCGCTATTTGGTGACTTGTGGTTTAAACCAAGGCGGCAAACCTGCTGTAATGACTGCAATGGCTAAATACTATGCCACTGAAACCATGCGGAAAGTGGTGAATCATGGCATGGACATCGTCGGTGGACGTGCCGTGCAAATGGGACCTCGTAATTTTTTAGCTTTGAATTATCAGGCCATTCCTGTGTCAATTACTGTCGAAGGTGCCAATATTCTAAGTCGCTCTCTGATGATTTTTGGACAAGGCTCAATGCGTTGCCATCCATATTTATTTAAAGAGCTACAATTACTTCAAGCCGAAGATAAGAACACTGCACTCAATACATTCAACGAAATGCTCTTTAAGCACTTGGGCTATACTTTTAACCGAACTGCACGCGCCTTTGCTTATGCGTTCACAGGTGGCCCATCCGACTCACCAGCTTCAGCAGATGAATTTAGCCGCCCCTACTATAAAAAAATTAATCGATTCAGTGCCGATTTCGCGCTGACTGCAGATATGTGTCTTGGCCTATTAGCCGGCGATATTAAACGTAAAGAAATGCTTTCGGGCCGACTTGCAGACATTCACTCTTATTTATTTATCGCGACGGCTATTCTTAAATATTATGAACAAAGTCAAAGAAGTGAAGCTGAACAATTACATGCGCAACTTGCATTAGATAAAGCTTTGTACAATGTTGAAGAAGCTTTCCATGGCTTATTTGACAACTTCCCAATGCGACTAGCAGCAAGCGTAGTAAAAATCATCTGCTTTCCGTTTGGACGAGTTGTTGCTAAACCAACAGACCTTTTAAAACGTGAAGTTGCCACTCAAATGATGCTAGACAATACTTTCCGACAAGAACTGAAAAAGCACGTGTATTACAGCACTGCAGCAGATGAAGTTTCTGGTCGTATGGAAAATGCCTTTTTACAACTGTTAAAAATTGAACCGCTGTGGAACCAATTTAAAAAAGCTGAATCTAAAGGTCAATTCAAAGGTTTAACTTTTGAAGCACATATAGCCGATGCCATTGCACAAAAATTCATTACAGCCTCTGAAGCTGAACAGCTCAGCACTTACAACATTCAACGCTATGACAGTATGCTCACAGATGTATTTGACATGCAGCTCATCCACGAACTTGAGTTATCCAATCCACATTTAACCGTTACACCAGAAGTGAAAAAGCAACAACACACCGATGATGAACCAGAAGCCTTCCTGCGTTATTAATCAACTTCTTCATCGATTTTGAGCTTAATTTTTCTCAAAATAAAAGCCATTCCACTGTTAAACAATGGGATGGCTTTTTTATACGACCATCAGCCAATGGTATCGCAGAGTCAAAGGTATAGGCTGTACTGCAAAATTACATCACAGAGGGTTTGCTGCATGTCACAACAAGATTATGAAAATGGCTTAAAAGTTCGTACTGAAGTTATGGGTGAAAGTTTCGTCAAACGTGCTCAAGACAATACCGTGCCATTTACTCAACCTTTGCAAGATTGGATTAATGAGCATGCATGGGGTTCAACTTGGCAGCGTGAAGGCGTTTTACCCCGTAAATATCGCTCACTGATTACCATTGCATTTTTAACTGCACAAAAAAGTCCAACAGAACTCAAGGGTCATGTCCGAGGTGCTTTAAATAATGGGGCGACTGTAGAAGAAATTCAGGAAGTGTTACTTCATAGTTTGCCATATTGTGGCGCACCGGCGACTCAAGAAGCCTTTCGTGCGGCACTTGAAGTCATTAATGACTATCAAAAATCTGAATAAGTTACTGCGTTATAAAACGGCTTTAGAAAACTACGATTATTGTGGTTTTCTAAAGGGTTTCATCTTGTTTTTAACTTACGACCTTAAATGCAGTGAATCCCGAATCAAATCCAGTAGACATTAAAATTATAGAAGAATTCATTCACTTCAAATCGAACTTGATATCCCAATTCTGTAAGCTCAGCAGATAGACTTCGAATCTCTTCTAAAGCTAAATGCTTGGGTAAAACCGTAAATACGGCGGTATTCCCCTGTTTGGCATTTTCCTCAATCAGCAAAGCCAAACGTGTCTTATATAAGGCGATATCTAAATTGGCTTGACTGGATAAAACTTTGGCATGTTCAGCGGGTAAAAAGCTCATATTCTTATACGCTTATCTAATTATTATTGCTTATAAATTAAGCCAAATTCAGCAAAGTGTGCAATGCATTTTTGTAATTGATATTTCAATTTCAAAGCGCATTGTTTGGCGCAAACGATGCTCTTCAAAGCGATATACAAAAAAAGGTACTCAAAAGAAATCCCTCATGACGAGGGATTTTCTATGCTAGCGGGGTAATGGAATATATTGCGAGTCACTGTTTTGAGTTTGCGGTTTACGCTCTCCCACTTGTACAGGTAATGTCATCGCCTTACCATCTCGCTCAATGTCAATTTGCATAGTGCTCAATGGCGCTTGTTGTGCAACGTAGTTGATTAAATGCGAAGTCGAGGTAATCAGCTCATTATTCACTTTCATGATTTTATCACCACGTTTTAAACCTGCTAGTGCTGCAGGTCCATTACGAATGACATCTGCAACAATCACACCATTCACACGTGGATCTAAAATATTTTCTTGTTTAATTGGAAGTAAACTAATACCTAACCAACCACGAACCACTCGCCCATCTTTTAAAATAGCGTTCAGCACTTGTTGACATACTTTTGCAGGAATAGCAAAACCAATCCCCAAAGAGCCACCTGACTGCGAGAAGATCGCGGTATTTACACCAATTAAGTTTCCTGCAACATCAATTAAAGCACCACCAGAGTTGCCGGGGTTGATCGCAGCATCTGTTTGAATAAAGTCTTCGTAAGTGTTGATTCCCAAATCTGAACGACCTGTAGCTGAGATAATTCCTTGCGTAACCGTCTGACCCACGCCAAAAGGGTTACCAATCGCTAGGACGACATCACCGACTTCATTGCCACTTAGCTTAAATGGCAAAACCGGTAATTGACTCATTTCAATCTTAATCACAGCTAGGTCTGTATCTGGGTCTGTACCCACAACTTTCGCTTCAGCACGACGACCATCATGTAAAGCCACAACGATCTGATCGGCCTGTGCGATCACGTGGTTATTCGTCAAAATATAGCCATCTGGACGAACAATCACACCTGAACCTAAACTATTTTCATTTTGATTGGTTTGATCTGGAAGTTGATTACCAAAAAACTCACGGTAAACAGGATCATTTAATAAAGGATGATCCAACTGTTTCACTTTTTGCGTAGTGAAAATATTGACAACCGCTGGAGCAGCAACTTTTACCGCAGCACTATATGAAACCACACCGCCTGTACGCGACGTATCAATGAGGGGCTCAACCTTTTCTGCAGGCATTTTAACCCCATCTGGGGCAATGGGTGCTTTAGGTTTTTGAACCTGTTGCCATGTAAAGAAACCGATGATCACAAGTATTAATAATACCCAAGGTAACCATGTAAAGGTCCGACGCACGTCTATATCCTCTAAATTTTATAATTCATTGATGGCTAAATAATTTATATCGTATTGTAATGTAATATTTTCAACAAACTTAAAAATAAACACAAAGATTTGTGATTCTTTAGTTACAATTTAAACAATCGTAAATTTTGATGCATCTCTTTTGAGATTTTGGACAGTATATGGCTCAGTTAATTGAAATTATTCAGTGGTGTGACAGCACACTCAAAGCACATGAATTTAAGGACTATGCTCCCAATGGCTTGCAAATTGAAGGCTCAGCAGAAGTGCATAAAATTTTATGTGCAGTTACTGCATCACAAACAGCGATTGAAGCCGCGATAGCAGAAAAAGCTGATTTGCTATTGGTACACCATGGTTATTTTTGGAAAGGTGAAGCTTACCCAATCACTGGTATGCGCGGCAAACGCATCAAAAGCCTGATCAGAAAAGATATTTCACTCGTAGCTTATCACTTACCTTTAGATAGTCACCCTACTTTAGGTAATAATGCAGCGATAGCTGATTTGCTCGAATTAGAGAATATTGAAGCCTTAGATCCAACTGAGCGCAATCCTATTGGCAATGTTGGTTATTTAAAACAAGCAATGACTCCAACAGCGTTTAAAGACTTTGTTTCTGAAAAATTAGGATTTAATGTCATTCACCTGCCGGCAGATAAACCATCGATTCAAAAAATTGGTTTTTGTACGGGCGGCGCACAGGACTTTATTGGCAAAGCCGCTGCATTAGATTGTGATGCGTACATTTCAGGTGAAGTGAGTGAACGTACTTTTTACGAAGCTGAAGAATTAAATGTGCATTATTATGCATGTGGACATCATGCAACTGAAAGATATGGTGTACAACGACTCGCAAAAGCTATTTCAGAACAGTTCAATATTGAGTATAGTTATTTCGAATTAAACAACCCGATTTAATTTAAATCGTTCTGGTCTTTGGCTCAGTCCTTATACGTATATTTTCAGGCTTTATTCTGTATTGTTATTTATAAGCAATGCGCATTTTACTGCAAGAATCTATTACAATAACGGCACTTAATGTCAAAACCCAGCAAAATGCAAGGAATTGAAAACATGACAACGATTACTTTACCAGCGTTACCTTACGGTTACGAAGATCTTGCTCCTCATATCAGCAAAGAAACTTTAGAATACCATCACGACAAACACCACAATACTTATGTGGTTAACCTAAACAAAGCAATTGAAGGTACTGACCTTGCTGGCAAAACTTTAGAAGAAATCATCACTGCTGTTAAAGGCGATGCTTCTAAAGCTGGTATCTTCAACAATGCAGCTCAAGTATGGAACCACACATTCTACTGGAACTGTATGGCTAAAAACGGTGGCGGTAAAGCTACTGGCGCTTTAGCAGCTAAAATCGACGAAGCTTTCGGTTCTTACGAAAAATTCGCTGAAGAATTTGCAAATGCTGCTGCAACTCAGTTCGGTTCAGGTTGGGCTTGGTTAGTTGCTGACGAAGTAAACGGCAACCTTTCTATCCTTAAAACTTCAAATGCTGACACTCCACTTGCTCACGGTAAAGTTGCAGTGTTGACTATCGACGTTTGGGAACATGCTTACTACATCGACTTCCGTAACGCTCGTCCTAAATACATCTCTACTTTCTTAGAAAGCCTAGTGAACTGGGACTATGCAAACGCTAAATATGCAGGTCAAGCTGCTGGCGTTGAAAAATAAGTTTTAAAACTTATTCAAAAGTCAAAAAAATCACCCTTTTAGGGTGATTTTTTATGGGCTTAACAATTTTAAAATCTATAAAAATATATAAGCACTACTTTTTCTTGTTTTAGTTCAAGTGAAATTAAATAAAGTTATGCAACAAGGATTTTTTATTACACATGTTGCATGTTAAACATTTTAAAAATTTAAAATCCGTAGGTATGGCCTTTCCCAACACAAGATTCTGAAATTTATTAAAATTAAGGTGTTTTCAAATACTATGTATTAAATTAATTGTAGGAGAATTACCATAGTTATATTTTTGAGAGTATAACTACGCAATTATTACCTTAAGAGATCATTTACGCCTAAATGACCAAACTTGCCATTTATTAGACGACCATCATCTAACTGCACGTTTTTAAATTCTATAGTTCCCTCTGAATCATTGACAGTTACACCACTACAATGATTATTCGTCAATTTACAGTTCCATTTCAGATAGATATTCACATTTAATTGACCCTTCTGTGGTCTTTGATAAGCTACATTTACATTTTTAGTTATAGTATCGTATTTCACTGTGAACTCTAGATCAGATTGCTTATCTCGACTCATAAAACGATAATATTTACTTTCATTCTCTGCATATGCAACTGCTGAAACAGTTTCATCAATTTTAAAAACTTCATCTCCTGCAATGACTTGACCATAAGGAATTTTTTTCACAAAACCTCCAGATACTTCTAAGTCTGGAGACGCAGTATATTCAACAGGGTTAGTAAATAAGTTATTGATGAATTTAAAGGTCGTTATACCATTTTCATAATCTGTATTTAATGTAAAATCTCGATTGAAGTATCCTTTATATATGTACACATCTTTAGGTTGCTCATTACTGAAATACTTCCCCTCTGTTAAGATAAATCTATCATGATCAAGATCCAAAGGATTATTAAAATTAAAATAGACTTCTTTCATAATTCATTTTTTGCTCAGCTCTAAATTATAGATTCCCGCAATTAAATTGAATCTTAAGCCCAGTCTTTTTCCTCGATTACGAT